>NZ_JASJSI010000072.1:0-8848 GCF_030237085.1 Stenotrophomonas maltophilia group sp. Smal32 | reverse complement strand
CCCCCCCCCCCCCCCCCCCCCCCCCCTGTTTTTTTACAACAAACACAGGGAAATGATATTGGGTTTGTTTTTGTTGGGGTGTTTTTTTTTTTATATTTTTTTTGTACACCCAGTGCGGGCGCTAACGCGCCCCCCCGGGGGGCCGGGGGGGGGGGGGTGGGGGGGCGGGGGGCGCCGCCGGGCCCCCCCCCCCCGGGGCAGGGCCTCCGCTCCTGGTCAGGCGCGGGTCTGCTGGCCGTAGGTGTCCAGCAGACGGGCGAACACTTCTTCGCCGATGCGCTGGAAATCCTGGTCTTCGGTCTGCCCTTCCACCGCCAGTTGCAGCAGGCCCTCCAGCAGGGCGTGGTCGGTATCGGAATGGGAATCGCTGGGGTGCATCGGGGCCTCCGCGGTGATGCGCATGGTCAACGGTCGCAAGGGCCGTGCCAGCCTGGCCGTACCCCTCCACAGGCGATAGCGGCCGTCCTCCCTCCAGCTTGAGGGTCGAAATCTGACGTGAATGGATTGGACTTGCCCCTGTTCAGGCTTCACGCGATCATGGCGCCCGGCTGCGCACCATCCACGCAGTCGCCGCAGGAGACAGTTCCATGGCTTCGGTCACGCCCCCCGGTCTGGCCTACGAGGTCGAACACGACCTGGCCAACCATCGCTTCACCGCCCGTGTGCGCGGACAGCTGGCGGTGCTCGATTACCAGATCAAACGCAAGCGCATGGTCATCACACATACCGAAGTGCCCGAGCCGATTGCCGGCCGTGGCATCGCAGGCGAGCTGACCCGTGTGGCGCTGCGCTTTGCGCGCGAGCAGAAGTACAAGGTGGTGCCGGCATGTTCGTATGCCGAAGCCTTCCTGCAGCGGCACGAGGAGTACCACGACCTGCTCGTTGGCTGAATGCCAGCGGGCCACGCTTCAGCCATGGCAGGCGATGATGTACAAACATGAACAGGGGATCCCGATGAAGATTGGAAACAACCGGCCATTGCGCGGCAGCGTGCTGGCCGGCGTGGTGGGCGTGCTGTTGCTGGCCGGTTGCCAGCGCGAGAGCGAGCCGGCACCGGCGACCGATGCGGCCCCCGCCGCCGAGGCCAGCGCTGCAGGTGAGACGCCGGCCACGGAGGCGCCGCTTGACCTGCGCGACGTGATCGAGAACAACGAACGCGAGGTGGTGGGCATCAGCTACCCGGCCGGCATCGACCGTTACCCGGGCCTGGCGCGCGCGCTGCAGGACTATGCCACCAGCGCGCGCAGCGACCTGCAGCAAGCGCTGGACGGACTCGGCAACGACAAGCCGACCATGCCCTACGAGCTGTCACTGAGTTTCGAGAAGCTGCTGGAAACCCCGCAGCTGGTGGTGGTCAGTGCCGATGGCAGCCGCTACACCGGTGGCGCCCACGGCGAGCCGCTGGTGGCCCGCTTCGTATGGCTGCCGCAGCACCAGCAGATGCTCAGCGCGGAGAAGCTGGTGGCCGATGCCAAGGGATGGAAGGCAATCAGCGATTTCGTCGCCGACCAGCTGCGCGAACGCGTGGCCACCCGCCTCAGCGGCGAGGACATGGACCCCGCCCAGCTGCAGGAATCACTGCGCAACGCATCGCGCATGATCGCCGACGGTACCGGCCCGCAGGCCGACAATTTCAGCCAGTTCCAACCGCTGACCGACGACAAGGGGCAGATCACCGCGCTGCGCTTTGTGTTCCCGCCGTACCAGGTGGGCCCATACTCGGACGGCACCCAGACCGCCGATGTACCGGCGGCGGTGCTGTTGCCGCACGTGGCCAAGGACTACGTGGAGCTGTTCGCACGCGGTTGACCGCAGTCGAGGAGGTGGCGTGGATACAGGGTTGCAGGAGCGGGTCGCCGGCCTGCTGCAGGAAGCCGGGGTCCGCATCGGCGGTACCCAGCCACAGGACATCCAGGTGCATGACCCGCGCTTCTTTGCGCGGGTCATGGGCCACGGCTCGCTGGGTCTCGGCGAGAGCTACATGGAGGGTTGGTGGGATGCCAACGTCCTCGATGAATTCCTCGTCCACCTGATGCAGGCGCACCTGGACGAACGGGTACATGGCTGGCGCGAGGTGGCCGATGCCCTGAAGGCGCGCCTGTTCAATCTGCAGGCCGGGCAGGGCAGCTACGAAGTTGGCCGCCGCCATTACGACCTCGGCAACGACCTGTACCAGGCCATGCTCGGGCAGCGCCTGGTGTACAGCTGCGGCTACTGGCGCACTGCCGATGATCTGGACGCCGCGCAGGAGGCCAAGCTCGACCTGGTCTGCCGCAAGCTGGGACTGCGTCCGGGGCAGCGCGTGCTGGACATCGGCTGTGGCTGGGGCGAGGCGCTGAAGTTTGCCGCCGAGCGCTATGGCGTCAGCGGTGTCGGCGTGACCATTTCGCAGGAGCAGGCCGAATTCGCCCGCCAGCTGTGTGCCGGCCTGCCGATCGAGATCCGCCTGCAGGACTACCGCGAGCTGGACGAACCGTTCGATGCGATTTTTTCGATCGGCATGTTCGAGCATGTCGGCGACAAGAACTACGCCAGCTTCTTCGAGGTGGCCCGGCGCTGCCTGTCGCCGCGTGGCCTGCTGCTGTTGCACACCATCGGCACCAACATCTCCCGGCATCGCACCGATCCGTGGATCGCGCGCTACATCTTCCCCAACTCGATGCTGCCTTCGGCGGTGCAGATCACCCGGGCGTTCGAAGGTCGGTTCGTGCTGGAAGACTGGCACAACTTCGGCACCGACTACGACCTGACCCTGCAGGCCTGGCGACGCAACGTGGAAGCCGCGTGGCCGCGGCTGGATGCCCGTTACGACGAGCATTTCCGCCGCATGTGGCGCTTCTACCTGGCCGGATCGATGGCCACCTTCCGCTGCCGGCATGCGCAGCTGTGGCAGCTGGTGCTGTCGCCGGAAGGCGTGCCGGGCGGGTACGTGGCGCCGCGCTGAAGAGCGGGGTCAGATCCCTTTTCGCAGAAGAGGGCTCTGACCCAGCCACAACAAAAAACCGCCCGGTCTCCCGGGCGGTTTCCGTTTCAGGCCGGTACGCGGGCGATCAGTTGCCAGCGCCGGTCAGGCCACGCTTTTCCAGCAGCGGTTCGATCTGCGGCTCGTGGCCGGCGAAATCGCGGAACAGCTGCATCGCATCCACGCTGCCGCCCTTGGACAGCAGGGTGGCGCGGAAGTGGTCGCCGTTCTTGCGGCTCAGGCCACCGTTGTCCTTGAACCACTTCTGGGTGTTGGCGTCGAGCACTTCCGACCAGATGTAGGCGTAGTAGCCGGCCGAGTAGCCGCCCATGATGTGGCTGAAGTACGGGGTCTTGTAGCGCGGCGGAACCGGCGCGTAGTAGATGCCGTCCTTCTCCAGCGCGGCGCGCTCGAAGGCCATCACGTCCTTGGCGGCCGGCACCTGGTCGGCGCCGATCTGGTGCCAGCGCTGGTCCAGCATGGCCGCACCCAGGTACTCGGTGGTGGCGAAGCCCTGGTTGAACTTGGCGGCAGCCAGCACCTTGTCCAGCAGTGCCTGCGGCATCGCCGAACCGTTCTGGTAGTGCTTGGCGTAGTTCTTCAGGATGACCGGGTTGTCGGCCCACATCTCGTTGACCTGCGAGGGGAACTCGACAAAGTCACGCGGCACCGAGGTGCCCGAGAAGTACGGGTACTTCACGTTGGAGAACATGCCGTGCAGGGCGTGGCCGAATTCGTGGAAGGTGGTGTTCACCTCATCCCAGGTCAGCAGGGTCGGCTGGCCCGCCGGCGGCTTCGGGATGTTCAGGTGGTTGGCGACCACCGGCTTGAAGCCGGTCAGCTTGGACTGCGAGACGTAGGAGTTCATCCACGCGCCACCGCGCTTGGAGGCACGCGCATACGGGTCGAAGATGAAGATCGCCAGCTGGCTGCCGTCGGCGTCGAACACGTCGTAGACAGTGACGTCATCGTGGTAGACCGGCAGGTCGGTGCGCTGCTTGAAGGTCAGGCCGAATTCCTGACCAGCGGCGTAGAACACGCCGTTCTCAAGCACGTTCTTCATTTCGAAGTACGGCTTCAGCTGCGACTCGTCGAAGTTGTACTTGGCCTGGCGTACCTTCTCGCTGTAGAAGGCCCAGTCCCACGGTTCCAGCTGGAAGGTCGGCTTGCGCGCAGCCTTCTGTTCCTTGTCGATCATCGCCTGCAGGTCGGCGGCTTCGCGCTTGGCGTTGGCCACGGCGGCCGGAGCCAGCTTGCCCAGCATCGCGTTGACCGCTTCGGGCGTCTTGGCGGTCTGGTTGGTCAGGTTGTAGGCGGCGAAGTTCGGGAAGCCCATCAGCTTGGCCTTGTCGGCACGCAGCTGCATGATGCGCGAGACCAGCGCGGTGTTGTCGAACTCACCGCCGCGGCTGCCACGGCTGACCGACGCTTCGTAGATCTTCTGGCGCAGGGCGCGGTTGGCCAGGTTGGTCAGCGGCGGCTGCCCGGTGGTGTTGAGCAGAGTGATCACGTACTTGCCGTCCTGGCCGCGGGCCTTGGCGGCTTCGGCGGCGGCGGCGATCTGCTCCTTGGACAGGCCGTCCAGTTCCTTGACGTCATCGACGGTGATCGCCGAAGCGTTCACTTCCGACTGCACGTTCTGGCTGAACTTGGTGCCCAGGTTGGCCAGCTCGGCATTCATCTCCTTCAGCTTGGCCTTGTCGGCCTCGGACAGCTTGGCGCCTGCGCGCACGTAGTTGTCGTAGTACTTCTCGACCAGGCGCACGCCTTCGGCGTCCAGGCCCAGCTGGCTGCGGGTGTCGTACAGCGCCTGGATGCGGGCGAACAGCTTGCCGTTCAGCGCGATCGCATCGCTGTGCGCGGCGAACTTCGCCGAGTAGTCGGCCTGCAGCTTCTTGCGGGTGTCGTTGGTATCGGCGCCCACCAGGCTGAAGAACACGGTGGTCGCGCGGTCGAGGATGTCACCGCTCTTTTCCAGGGCGATGATGGTGTTGTCGAAGGTCGGCTTGGCCTTGTTGTTGGCGATGGCCTCCACTTCCTTCAGCTGCTGCGCCATGCCGGCGTCGAAGGCCGGGGCGAAGTCGCTGTCCTTGATCTTGTCGAACTGCGGGAAGTGCAGCGGCAGCGGGCTTTCGGCAAAGAACGGGTTGGCCTGCTGGGCGGCGGTGCTGGCGGCCGGGGTGGCGGCGCCGGCCGAGAAGGCGGGCAGGGCAAGGCCGAGGGACATGGCCACGGCAAGGGCAAGGCGAGTGGTCAAGGTAGGAACTCCGGTAAGGCAGGCAAGGGCCCGAGGTTAACCCGACCGGCGGCGCCTGCACTTGTGTCAAAAGGCATGTTGCCGGCTCGGGTCGCGGGTACCATGCATTCACCGCCCACGGCCGGCCATCATGACCAGCGCCTACGATTTCAGCTTCCGTGACCTCGACGGCCAGCCGCAGGCGCTGGCCCGTTATCAGGGCCACCCGTTGCTGCTGGTGAACGTCGCCAGCCGCTGTGGCTTCACCCCGCAGTACACCGGCCTGGAACAGTTGTGGCAGGACTACCGCGAGCGCGGCCTGGTGGTGATCGGCTTCCCGTGCAACCAGTTCGGTGCGCAGGAGCCGGGGGACGCGGCGCAGATCCGCCAGTTCTGTTCGCTGGACTATCCGGTCAGCTTTCCGCTGTCGGAGAAGATCAAGGTCAACGGCGAGGGCGCTGATCCGTTGTGGGCCTGGATGACGCACGAAAAACGTGGCCTGCTCGGCAGTGCCCGCATCAAGTGGAATTTCAGCAAGTTCCTGGTCGATCGCCAGGGGCAGGTGGTGTCCCGGCATGCGCCCAACACCAGGCCGGAGCAGTTGCGCAGCGCGATCGAAGCGCTGTTGTAGAGCCGAGCCCACGCTCGGCTGCTCGTCCGGCCGACATTGAGGGCGCGCGGTGCGCGCGAGCCGAGCGTGGGCTCGGCTCTACAGGCGCAACGGTTTACTTCTCGACGAACGCGCGCTCGAACACGTAGTGGCCCGGTTGGCCGATGCGCGGCGAAACCTGGAAACCCCGGGCATCGAGCACGGTGCGAAGGTCGGCCAGCATCTGCGGGCTGCCGCAGATCATCGCGCGGTCGTTCTCCGGGCTCAGTTCCGGCAGGCCGAGGGTGCGCTGCATCTCGCCGCTCTCCATCAGCTGGGTCAGGCGGCCCTGGTTGGCGAACGGCTCGCGGGTAACGGCCGGGTAGTACAGCAGCTTGTCGCCGATCATCTCGCCGAGGAACTCGTGCTCGCGCAGTTCCCTCTCGAAGTAATCGCGGTAGGCCAGGTCCTTTTCGTAGCGCACGCCGTGGCACAGGATCACCTTCTCGAAGCGCTCGTAGGTTTCCGGGTCCTTGATGACCGACAGCCACGGCGCCAGGCCGGTGCCGGTGCCCAGCAGGTACAGGTTCCTGCCGGGATGCAGGTCGCTGATCAGCAGGGTGCCGGTGGGCTTCTTGCCGACCAGTACCTTGTCGCCCGGCTTGATGTGCTGCAGGCGCGAGGTCAGCGGGCCGTCCTGCACCTTGATGCTGAAGAACTCCAGCTGTTCTTCCCAGTTGGCACTGGCAATGGAATAGGCGCGCAACAGCGGTCGCGCCTCGGTTTCCAGGCCGATCATCACGAACTGGCCGTTCTCGAAGCGGAAGCCGCTGTCGCGGGTGAGGGTGAAGCTGAAGTAGGCGTCGGTCCAGTGGCGGACCTCAAGCACCGTTTCGGCGCCGAAAGCGGAGGACATGGGCGTATCTATCGAAAGTCGTCGGGGATGATTCTATCTCAAATGAGACAGGTTCTCATTAGGCGGAACGAGAGGCGTTCTCAGCGGTAGCCCGCTGCCTGCAGCTCGAACAGCTCGGCGTACCGCCCTCCCTGGGCCATCAGTTGTTCATGGGTGCCGCTGGCCTCGATCCGGCCATCGGCCAGCACCAGGATGCGGTCGGCCATGCGTACCGAGGAAAAGCGGTGGGAAATCAGTACTGCGGTGCGATTATCCGCCAGTTCCCTGAACCGCTGGAACACCTCGAACTCACTGCGGGCATCCAGCGCTGCCGTTGGCTCATCCAGGATCATCACCTGCGCATTGCGCATCCATGCGCGGGCAATGGCGATCTTCTGCCACTGGCCACCGGACAGGTCCACGCCCTGCTTGAAGCGGCGGCCGATCTGCTGGTCGTAGCCGCCGGGCAGGTCGTCGATGACTTCCTCGGCCATGCCGCGTCGCGCCGCGTCAGCGATGCGTGCCTGGTCGTCCATCGCCTCGACCTGGCCGACGCCGATGTTCTCGCCGGCGCTGAGGTTGTAGCGCACGAAGTCCTGGAAGATCACCCCGAGGTTGGCACGCAGGTCATCCAGGTCGTAATCGCGCAGGTCGCGGCCATCGAGCAGGATGCGGCCTTCGTCCGGTTCGTACAGCCGCGCCAGCAGCTTCACCAGGGTGGTCTTGCCGGCGCCGTTCTCGCCGACCAGGGCCAGCACTTCGCCGGCGTGCAGCTGGAAATCCAGATGGCGCACCGCCCACTGTTCGGCATCGGGGTAGCGGAAGCCGACGTTCTCGAATACGAAGCCCTGGCGGATCGGTTGCGGCACGCGCACGGCCCCATCGCGCGAGTGGATTTCCGGCTGGATCTGGAAGAACGAGAACAGGTCATCCAGGTACAGCGCCTGGCTGGCCACCTGCGAGAAGCCGATCAGCAGGCCTTCCAGCAGCTGGCGCAGGCGCAGGAAGCTGCCGGCGAGGAAGGTCAGGTCGCCGATCGAGAAGTCGCCGCGCACCGTGCGCCAGGCGATGTAGGCGTAGGCGGTGTAGTACCCCAGTGTGCCCAGCGCAGCCAGCAGCGTGCCCCAGAACGCGCGGCGCCGGGCCAGGACTCGGTTGGCCTGGAACAGCGCCACCGACAGCCGCCGGTAGCGTTCCACCAGGAAGCGGTGCAGGTTGTAGATCTTCACTTCCTTGGCCGTTTCCACGCTGGCGCCGAGCTGGCGCAGGTAGTCGAGCTGGCGGCGCTCGGGCGTCCACTGGAAGTTGAGGCTGTAGCCGGCCGCATTGAAGTGCGATTCGCCGATGAAGGCCGGCACCAGCGCCAGCGCCAGCAGCAGGATCAGCCACGGCGCATACACCAGCAGGCCGACGGCGAGGCTGGCCACGGTGATCGCATCCTGCACCTGGCCGAACAACTGGCTCATCAGGTTCATCCGGCCCATGGTCTGGCGCCGCGCACGGTCCAGCTTGTCCTGCAGGTCCGGGTCCTCGAAGTCCTCCAGGTCCAGCGTGGCGGCATGTTCCATCAAACGGATGCTGGTGACGTTGGCGAACAACTCCGAGAGCAGGGCATCGGCATAGCTGACCAACCGGCCGAGCAGGTCCGAGGCGATGGCCAGGCCGAACTCCACCGCCAGCAGGCCCAGTAGCGGGTTGAGCAGGCCGCTGGACAGTGCCTCGGCCAGCGGCGGGAAGCCGGCATCGTGCTGGCTCAGGTGCAGCGCGCTGTCGATGATCAGCTTGCCGACGTAGAGCATCGCCACAGGCAGCAGGGCGCGGATCAGGCGCAGCCCGAGGCTGGCCAGTGTGAGCGCGGGGCTGGTCTTCCAGACCATGCGCAGGAACGGGGGCAGGTTGCGCATCGCCCTGAAGCGCTGGCGCAGGCTGGGTTTCTTTTCGGAGGCAGCAGGCATCCGTTTATTGTGCGCGCCCCGGCCGTGCAGAGGGGGTCAGTGCAGGCGTGCGGCCCGGGGTCAGATCCCTTTGTCCAGCAACCGGATCTGAACCAGCAGCAAACAACCAAGGCGTGGATATACCCTTTCGACCACGGTCGACACCAAACAGCACCAGAAGAAGTCCCTGGAGGGCGGGGTGGGTCCCCTTTCGGGAGTGTCAGCCCCAACG
>NZ_JASJSI010000071.1:0-22047 GCF_030237085.1 Stenotrophomonas maltophilia group sp. Smal32 | reverse complement strand
TTCCACCTGACATGACCCGACTGCGCAAGATCATCCACGTTGACATGGACGCGTTCTACGCGTCGGTGGAGCAGCGCGACGATCCGTCACTGCGCGGCAAGCCGGTGGTTGTGGCATGGCGCGGCGCACGTTCGGTGGTGTGCGCGGCCTCGTATGAGGCGCGCGTGTTCGGTGTGCGTTCGGCGATGCCCGCCGTGCGTGCCGAGCGCCTGTGCCCGGATGCGATCTTCGTGCCGCCGGACTTCACGCGTTACAAGGCGGTGTCACAGCAGGTACGCGCGATCTTCCTTCGCCATACCGACCTGGTCGAGCCGTTGTCGCTGGACGAGGCCTATCTGGACGTGACCGAGCCGAAGAGTGGCATCGAACTGGCCACCGACATCGCCCGCACCATCCGCGCGCAGATCCGCGAGGAAACGAACCTGACTGCTTCAGCCGGGATCGCGCCGAACAAGTTCCTGGCGAAGATCGCCTCGGACTGGCGCAAGCCTGATGGCCAGTTCGTGATTCCGCCGCAGCGCGTGGATGCGTTCCTGGCACCGCTGCCGGTGAACCGGGTGCCCGGCGTCGGCAAGGTCATGGAAGGCAAGCTGGCCGCGCGCGGCATCGTCACCTGCGGTGACCTGCGGCAGTGGGCGCTGATCGACCTGGAAGAGGCATTCGGCAGCTTCGGGCGCAGCCTGTACAACCGCGCACGCGGCATCGACGAGCGGCCGGTGGAGCCGGACCAGCAGGTGCAGTCGATTTCCTCGGAGGACACCTTCGCCGAAGACCTGCTGCTGGAAGACCTGACCGAGGCGATCGTGCAGCTGGCCGGGAAGACCTGGAACGCCACGCGCAAGACCGAGCGCATCGGCCACACCGTGGTACTGAAACTGAAGACCGCGCAGTTCCGCATCCTCACCCGCAGCTTCACCCCGGAGCGCCCGCCGGAATCGATGGAAGAGCTGCGTGACATCGCCCTGTCGCTGCGCGCGAGGGTGGATCTGCCGGCCGAGACGCGTTACCGCCTGGTCGGCGTCGGCCTGGGTGGTTTCCGCGAAAAGGAGCCGGTGGTGCAGGGGGAACTGTTCGAGCACACCCAGACCGATCCCCCCTGATCGTTAATCCACGCATGGCGTGGATCTACGTGTCGACCAGGGTCGACACCCACCAGGAGCAGGTCATTCCATCCAGACAGGTTGCGGAGACATGCCATCCAGACAGATCGCAGAGAACCGTCGAAGGCGGGGTTGGTCCGGTTGCGGGGGTGTCCGCGGCATGGATGCCGCGGCCAAGCCCCCAGGGATGGGTTTACGGCGTCCCCCGCAACCGGACCCACCTCGCCATCCCACGGATAGCCAACTGTTGCTGTTGCTTCGGCTGTTGCCGTTGCATTGAGCAGGTGCAGGGCGCAGCCCTGCAAAAGACCCCCTACCTCATGGCCACTGCATCTCGCCCTTGGCCACCTTCGCACTCAACTCCAGCGACTCCACGCCCGCCAGCTTCGGGTAGCGCGCCTGCATCGCCTTCACCAGCGCAGCACTGTCCTTGGTCTTGGCCGCCTCGGCATCGAACGCGCGGATGTAGTCCGCCGTGAACGCCAGCGCACTCGCATCCAGCGCGGCACCCGGCGCGTAATGCCCCGGCACCACCACCTTCGGCTTCAGCGCCTGCAGCCGCTGCAGGGTCTGCAGCCAGTCGGCGTGCGATTTCGGCGTCTGCGTGTCGGCCATCCACACGTGTTCACCGGCCACCACCGGAATGCCGCCGACGATCGCGCGCAGCGACGGCACCGACAGCACCGTGCGGTCCGGGGTCGGGCCATCCAGGCCGATCAGCGGCAGGCGCTGGCCTTCCAGCTGCAGGGCATCGCCATCCAGCACCTGCGGCACCACGATGCGTGCCGGCACGTCGGCACCCATTTTGGGCCCCCAGTAAGCCAGCTTGCCGGCCTGGGTCTGCTGGATGTGGGCAACGGTCTGCGCGGTGGCGATGATGCGCGCTTGCGGGAAGGCGTCCTGCAGCGTGGCCAGGCCGAAGTAGTAGTCCGGATCGCCGTGGCTGATATAGATCGTCGTCAGCTGCTTGCCGCTGGCGCGGATCAGCTCGACCAGCTTGCGCGCGTCGCTGGCGCCGAACTGCGCATCGACCAGGATCGCGTCGTGGCGGCCTTCGATCAGTACTGAAGACACCGAGAACAGCGCCTGCGGGCCGGGATGGAAGGTCTGCAGGTACAGCTGGGATTTCGTTGCCGTGGCCGGTGCCGGGGTGGCCGGTGCGGCCATCAGCGGAGTACTGGTGAAACTTGCGGCCAAGGCGAGGGGAAGCAGCAGGGCAGCGGTGCGCATGGGCAATTCCTTGTGTCGGATGCGGAGTCGAGCGTGGGCTATGCCGAGCGTCCTTGCGCGGCCCCCTACGGGCCGTCGCAAGCGACGTTGGCAACGGCTCCTGCCGTTGCCTTCGGCTCTACAGGTAGGTAGCGCCGGGTCATGCCCGGCGGGCGCCGTGATCAGTACGCCGCGGTGATGATCTGTTTCGGGTACTGGTGCGCTTCCAGCTCGGCGACGAACGCAGCACCGTAGTCGGCGTAGCTGATGCGGCTGTGGCCGCTGGCGTCGGCAAGGAAGCTCTTGGGCTGCACGCGGTACTGGCCGCGCTCTTCGCCCGGGCCGATTTCGGCGGCCGGCGAGAAGAAGGTCCAGTCCAGGTCGTCCACCGCCTGCAGGCGATTGAAGGCTTCACGATGGGCCAGCGCGTACGGCTTGTAGGCCTCCGGGAAGTTGGGGGTATCGACCAATTGCACGCCCGGCGCGACTTCCAGGCTGCCGGCGCCACCCACCACCACCAGGCGCGGTACACCGGCCTTGCGGGCGGCGGCGGCCAGCTGCGCGGCCACTTCGCCGACGCGGCCGATGTCATCGCCCGGACGCGGGCCATAGGCACTGGCCAGCACGTCGTGGCCGGCGATGGCGGCGACCAGCGCGTCCTGGTCATCCAGCGAGGCGATCACCGGATGGGCACCGGCCAGTTCGACCGGAAGGTCCTGCGCGCTGCGCACGATGACGGTGAGTTCGTGGCCGTTGGCCAGCGCGTGGCGGGCGATCTGGCGGCCGATGTTGCCGGTGGAACCAACGAGGGCGATCTTCATGGCAGGACTCCGTGGGGCGGTGTGGGGGGGAATGGGGCCACTCTAGGCCGCTGCAGTCGCTCGAAAAACAGCGTATAACGCGCTTGTTTGTTGCATGGATCGAGCATATGGACCGATTGACCGCCATGACCGTGTTCGTCGAGGTGGCCGAGCGCGGCAGCCTCACCGCCGCCGCCGAGGTGCTGGACATGTCGCGGGCGATGGTCACCCGCTACCTGGCCGAGGTCGAGGGCTGGCTGGGCGCGCGCCTGCTGCACCGGACCACGCGTCGGGTCAGCCTGACCGGCCCCGGCGAGGCGGCGCTGGCGCGCTTCCGGCAGATGCTGGCCATCGGCGAGGCGCTGCAGGGCGAACTGGCCAGCGACGATCCCGAGCCGCACGGCACGCTGCGGGTGACCGCCAGCGTGTCGTTCGGGCAGGCCCACCTGGCGCGGGCGGTGGCAGGTTTCGTCGCACGCCACCCGGCGGCGCGCATCGAACTGCTGCTGGTCGACCGCATGGTGAACCTGGTGGAAGAGCGCGTGGACCTGGCCGTGCGCATCGCCCGCCAGATCGACCCCAGCCTGATTGCGCGACGAATGGCCACCTGTCGCTCGGTGCTGTGCGCGACGCCGTCCTACCTGCAGGCACGCGGTACGCCCACCGCACCGGAACACCTGGCCGCGCACAACTGCCTGACCCATCACTACGTAGGCAAGAGCCTGTGGCAGCTGCACCGCGATGGCCGTTCACTGTCGGTGGTGGTGGGCGGCAACATCAGCGCCAACGAGGCCTCGCTGTTGCTGGAAGCAGTGCGTGCCGGTGCCGGCATCGCCATGCTGCCGACCTACCAGGTGGCGCCGCTGCTGCGCAGTGGCGAGCTGATCGAGTTGTTGCCCGAGTTCAGCCTGGACGAACTCGGCATTCATGCCGTGTACGCGTCGCGGCGCCAGCAGCCCGCTATCATGCGGCGATTCCTGGACTACCTGGCCGAGTGTTTCGCCAGCCCGGCCTTCCAGGATCTGGATTGGCGCCCACCGGGCAAGGAGAACACATGAACCATGGACAGGCCTTGATCGACCACAACCGTGCTGCCTGGGACCGCCAGGCCAGCGAAGTGCGCGAATGGTCGCGCCCGGTGGAAAGCTCAACGATTGCCGCCGCGCGCGATGGCCGCTGGCAGGTGCACCTGACCCCGCGCGCGCTGCCGCTGGACTGGCTGGGTGATGTGCGCGGCCGCCGCATCCTCTGCCTGGCCTCGGGCGGTGGCCAGCAGGCCCCGGTGCTGGCGGCGGCCGGTGCGGAGGTGACCGTGTTCGACCTGTCCGATGGCCAGCTCGAGCAGGACCGCAGGGTCGCGGCGCGTGATGGGCTGCAGCTGCGCACGGTGCAGGGTGACATGCGCGATCTGCACGCCTTCGCCAACGACAGCTTCGACGTGGTGTTCCACCCGATCTCCAACCTGTACGTACCCGACGTGCGCCCGGTGTGGACCGAATGCCGCCGCGTGCTGGCGCGCGATGGCATGTTGATGGCCAGCTTCTACAACCCGGTGCTGTTCGTCGGTGCACGTGATCCGCAGCTGGATGCACAGGGTTTGATCCGGCCGCAGTACGCCATTCCCTATTCGGACCTGGAAGACCTGCCCGCCGCAGAGCGTGAGGCGAAACTCGCCCGCGGGGATGCCCTGACCTTTGGCCACAGCCTGACCGAACTGATCGGCGGGCAGCTGGATGCAGGCTTCGTGATTGATCGGTTCATGGAAGACTGGCAGCCGACGCCGCGCTTCCTGATCGACCGTTACCTGCCCACCTTTCTGGCCACCCGCGCACGCAGGATCGGCTGAGGCGGATCCCGGGGAAAAGCGCGGCGTACAATGGACGGCCCCACGTTGTACAGGCGTCGTCCCTTGTCGTATCCCTATCCGCTGGTCGTATTCGATCTCGATGGCACGCTGGTCGACAGCGCAGCTGACATCGCCGAAGCGCTGAACCGCACGCTGGAAGCCATCGGCATGGCACGCGTGCCGGAAGCCACCGTGCTGGGCTGGATCGGCGACGGTGTGCGCCGCCTGGTCGAACAGGCGGTGCAGGCCGCTGGCCGCGAGGTGGACCTGGCCGAGGTGATGCCGGTGTTCATGGTGCACTACCGTGAGTGCCTGCTGCGCAGCCCGCGCCTGTTCGATGGCGTGGGCGAAGCGCTGGCGCAACTGCGTGCGCGCAACGTGCCGCTGGCGATCTGCACCAACAAGCCCGAAGCACTGGTGCCGCCGCTGCTGCAGCACCTGGGTATCGGTGATGTATTCGCGCTGGTACTGGGGGGGGATTCGCTGCCGCAGCGCAAGCCCAGCGGTGAGCCACTGCGGCACATCGCCGCGCACTTCGGGCTGCCGGTGGAGTCCTGCCTGATGGTGGGCGATTCGTTGACCGATTACCGCGCCGCCGAAGACGCCGGCATGCCGATCGCACTGGTGCGCTACGGCTATCCGCGCGGCCTGGACCTGGCCACCGCGCATGCGGTGGCGGTGATCGATGACCTGCGTGAACTGCCGGGATTGGCCGCCGGCGTCCCGGTGTAGAGCCGAGCCCATGCTCGGCTGCTTTGCTGCCTGAGCCGAGCATGGGCTCGGCTCTACAGAGAAGCGCAGGGCAATGCCCGGCGCCTTCTTTCACTTCGGCTGGTAACGCACGCTCAACTGGTACTCACGGCCCGGCTGGTTGAACCACGCCACCGTCTCATACCTGCGGTCGAACACGTTGGCGGCACGCGCCAGCAGCGACCACGACGGCGTCAGCGCGTACTCGGCACGCAGATCCAGGGTGCCGTAGCCGCCGACCTTCACCGAGTTGCTGGCGTTGTCATAGCGCTTGCCGGCACCTTGCACGGTCAGGCCGGCGCGGAGGTTGCCGAAGCGGCGGTCGATGTCCAGGCGCGCGGTCTGCTGCGCGCGGCGCGGCAGCCAGTTGTCGAACTGGGTGCTGCCGCCGGTGCGGTTGCGCGGGTCGGTGTAGCTCAGCTGGGCGTTGATGTCGAAGCCGGCCAACAGCAGGCCACCAGTCAGCTCGGCACCGCGAATGCGCGCCTTCTCCACCTGCTGCATCTTGAAAGTCGCCGCATCGTAGGTGATCAGGTCATCGATGCGGGTTTCATACACGTCCAGGCCCCAGTGCCAGCCCTGGCCCTGCTGCGAAACGCCGAGGTTGGCGCTCTTGGACTTCTCCGGTTTCAACGTCGGCACGCCGCTCCACGGGCCGTACAGATCGCTGAAGGTCGGTGCCTTGAACGCCGTGCCATAGCTGGCATTGACGCGCAGGCCATGGCCCAGTCCCATCGCCCAGCCAACGCTGCCGGTGGCGTGGTTGCCGAACTGCTGGTTGTCGTCGTTGCGCGCGCTGGCCTGCAGCTGGTGGCGGCCGAAGCGGCCCTGGTACTGCACGAATACGCCGGTGTTGCGGCGGCTGTCGACGAGGTAACCCGCGCTGCTGCCATCCAGGTTGTCTTCGCTCCAGTCCACGCCTGCGCTCAGCAGCTGGCCCTCGGCCACGCCGAAGTCGCCCTGCAGCGAGGCGCTGTCGCGGTGGGTCTGCGCGTTGCCACGCGCGCCGGAATCACCGAGGTTGTCCGACTCGTTGTCGCTGCGGCCGACGTTGGCGGTGAATGCCAGGCGCTCGGACGGGGTGTAGCGCACCTTGCCGGCCAGCACCTGCTGGCGGGTTTCCGAATAGTTGTAGTAACCGTCGTAATGGTTCTTGCCGTCGGCGCGCAGTGCGCTGCCTTCCACGTTCCACTGGTCGTTGAAGCTGTAGCCGCCGCGCAGGCTCTTGGACAGGTTGCGGTAGCCGTCGCGGTCGTGTTCGTCGGCAAAGCAGCCGGCAGTGAACACCGAGGAAGAACCGCGGCAGGCATCGATGCCATCGGAGTGCTGGTAGGCGATATCGGCGCCGAACCAGCCGCGTTCGGTGCCGCCACCGATGCCACCGCTGGCTTCACGCAGGCCGTTGCTGCCGCCGCCAAGCTGGAAATGCGGGGCGAAGTCGCCCTGGTTGCGGCGGGTGAAGATCTGGATCACGCCACCAATGGCGTCAGCGCCGTACAGGCTCGACTGCGGGCCACGCACGATTTCCACGCGCTCGATCTGCGCCAGCGGCAGGTCCTGGTACATGGCCAGGCCGAGGTCGGCGCTGTTGATGCGCACGCCATCGACCAGCACCACGGTGTGGCCCGAGTTGGTGCCGCGCAGGAACAGAGAGCTCTGCTTGCCGAGCCCGCCGGCATTGGTGAGGTTGATGCCGGCGCGGCCGCGCAGCAGTTCCTGCAGCGAGGTGGCCTGGCTGGATTCGATCTGCGCGCGATCGATCACCTGTGCCGGCGCGATGCTGTCCTGCAGGGCAATCGGGGTACGGGTGGCGGTGACCAGGATCTGGTCGAGCGCAGTGGTGTCATCGGCGGCCTGGGCCAGCGCGGGCAGGGCGGCCAGCACGGCCAGGGACAGCATTCGGGACTGCAGCTTCATGAGGGACTCCAGGTGCCACGCACGCCCGCGTGGCGAAGGGGAGGAGCCGCGAAGGCAGGCATGCGCCGACGCCGCAGCGCACGCTGCGGTCATCCAGCGCCATGCCCACCGCATCGCGACCTGAGGCTTCCGGGCCGGTCTCCGGGCTTGCCGCCGGGTGGCGCGAGGCCACCGTCCAGGCGCCTTCCCATGCCCGTGGCACAGTGGCGTTGTTGCCTGGAACTGACGTGCTTACCGTTGCGGGGGCAGCGCCGGCCTGGCGTGGAATCACGCGTCACCGGCTTCCCGTTTCAACCTGCCGGCCATGGCCGCAGGTCACCTGGAAGTGGGCGCAGTCTACGGCATCGCAGGCACTCCCGTTGCGTTACGCCTGCTCGACTGCCTCGGCCGTGCCTTTAGAATGGTTGCTCGATCCCGTGGTGCCGTTGCCGATGTCCGCCCGTTTTCCGCTGTACCTGTGTCGCCCGTCCGGGACGCACGCATGATCCTCGACCTGGTCCGCCATGCCGGCAATGGCCGTGATGAATACCTTGATGGCCGCAGCGACCCACCGCAGCTGGCCGGCCTGCCGCAGGAACTGATCGAGGCATATGCCGCGCAGCCCTGGGAGCGGGTGATCAGCTCGCCGCGGTTGCGCGCGCTGCACACCGCCATGGCGCTGGCCACGCCGCGCGGGCTGGATGTGGAAGCGGATGAGGAATGGGAAGAGCTGGATTTCGGCGATTGGGACGGGCAGTCGCTGTTCGATCTGCCGGAGGACGCACTGGCGGCCTTCCACGCCGATCCGCATGCGTTCCCGCCGCCGAACGGCGAGAGCTGGGGACATTTCGAGCGGCGCATCGCGCGCGCGCTGGATCGCCTGCTTGATGACGATGACCCGGTGCCGACGCTGGTGGTCAGCCATGGTGGCCCGTTGCGCATGGTGCTGTCGCAGGTCTGCGGCCTGCCGATGTCGCTGTGCTGGGCCTTGCGAATCGACCACGGCACCCGCCTGCGGGTGTGGCTGGAGCGTGGCGAGGTCGGACTGGTGGGCGAGCTGCTGGAGCTGCAGCAGCCCTGATCTGCTCTTGTAGAGCCGAGCCATGCTCGGCTGCACTTCGATCAGAAAGGCCAGCCGAGCGGGGGCCCGGCTCTACAGAAGGGCGCGGCTCAATCCTCGTCCGCGCCTTGGGTCAGGCTGTCCTCAGCGTCATCATCGGCATCGAAGCGCTGCTCATGCACCGGGCCCGAGGCCGGGCCGGCTGCCTTCAGCGGATGCGCAGCGATGCGCGCTTCGTAATCCTGCACCAGTGCCTCGCGCTGTGGCTCGCTCAGCTCCTGCCAATGGCAGTCCAGCAACGCGCCTTCCAGCGAGTAAAGCAGGTTCAGGCTGGGCTTGAAGCCAGCGCGCTTGACCTTGACGAAGGCGCCGACGGCTCCGATCGCGACCAGGTCGTCGCGGCTGCGCAGGCCGACCTGGCGCAGCCACGCCGCACTTTTCGGGCCGATGTTGCGCAGCTTCGGTGCGCTCATCTCAACGCCTCGACGAACACGCGGGCGATGGCTTCCAGCCCGGCCTGATCCTCGGCGTCGAAGCGGCCGACCTTCGGGCTGTCGATGTCGAACACGCCGATCAGTTCATCACCACGCAGCAGCGGCACCACCAGTTCCGAGCGCGAGGCCGAATCGCAGGCGATATGGCCGGGGAAGGCATCGACGTCCTCCACGCGCTGGGTCACGCGCTGGCTGGCGGCGGCACCGCACACGCCCTTGTCCAGCGGGATGCGTACGCAGGCCGGCAGGCCCTGGAACGGGCCGACCACCAGTTCCTTGCCGTCGTACAGGTAGAAGCCCACCCAGTTCAGGTCGGGCAGGGCGTGGTAGACCAGTGCAGAGAGGTTGGCCGCGTTGGCGATGCGGTCGGACTCGCCGTAGACCAGGCCTCGGGCCTGTTCCAGCAGCTGGGCGTATTGTTCCGGCTTGCTGCCGGTGAGCGAGGCATTGGCGAACATGGTTGCAGTCTAGCAAGCGCGCCGGGCCGGCGATAATGCACACACTGTTGCCCTGTTGGAGCCCTTCGATGCCGTTGCCCGCCACGCTGCCGCCCGCCCTGTTCGTCACCGGCACCGATACCGGGATCGGCAAGACCGCCACCAGTACCGCCCTGCTGCATGCGTTGCGCCGGCGCGGCCTGCGCGCGGTCGGGATGAAGCCGGTGGCCAGCGGCAGTGAGGACCTGGGGCAGGGCCTGCGCAACGAGGACGCGCTGGCGCTGCAGGCGGCCAGCTGGCCGGTGCCGGACTACGCGGACCTGAACCCCTATGCGCTGCGGCAGCCGTTGGCACCGGAGCTGGCCGCTGCCGAGGATGGCGTGCAGGTGGAGTTGGCGCCGATCGTGGCTGCGTTCGAACGACTGCGTGCGCAGGCCGATGTCGTGGTGGTGGAGGGTGTTGGTGGTTGGCTGGCGCCGGTATCGGCCACGCTGGATCAGCTCGATCTGGTGCGCGCGCTGAAGTTGCCGGTGCTGCTGGTGGTGGGCATGCGGCTGGGCTGCGTGAACCACGCGCGGTTGACTGCGCAATCGCTGCAGGCCAGCGGCGTGGACTGCCTGGGCTGGATTGGCAGCCACATCGACCCGGCGATGCAACGCCAGGATGAGAACATCGCCACGCTGCGGCAGCGCCTGCCGATGCCGTCCTGGGCGCGCTTGCCGTACCTGCCGGGGGCGGATGGTCAGATCCTGAGTACGCACCTGCTCGACTGAGCTGCTTCCTGTAGAGCCGAGCCCATGCTCGGCTCAGCGGGGACCGTCAGCGAAGGGCAGCCGAGCGTAGGCTCGGCTCTACAGGAGCTGGCGCACTGCCAGCTCCCGCGCGATCGCGCCAAGCCGCTCCACCGCGCCAATGAAGCGCGCATCCAGCGTCTGGCAGCACGACAGCCGCAGGCAATGGCGATACCGCGCGCCACGTGAATACACCTGGCCGGGCATGAACACGATGTCCTCCTGCAGCGCACGCTCGAACAGTTCGCGCGTATCGATGCCCGGCAGTTCCACCCACAGCAGGAAGCCGCCCTGCGGTTCAGTGGCGCGGGTGCCGGCCGGGAAGTGCTCGGCCACCAGTTGGCGTAGTCGTCCAACCTGTTCACGGTACAGGCGACGCATGCGATGCAGGTGGTGTTCGTAGCTGCCCGCTTCCAGATAGGCCGCCACCGCATCACCCAGCAGCTGTGGCTCGCCACCGGTGGACTGGAACTTCAGCAGCGCGATGCGTTCGGCGAAGCGACCGCCATCCAGCCAGCCGATGCGGTAATCCGGCGCCAGCGTCTTGGAGAAGCCGCCGACGACCATCACCCAGCCGTCGCGATCAAACGCCTTCAGCAGTGGCGCCGGCGGCTCGCAGAACTGCAGCTCGGCGTACACCGCATCTTCGATCAACGGCAGCTGGCGCGCGTTGACCAGCTCGGCCAGGCGCTGTTTGTCTGCGGTCTGCATGGTGCAGCCCAGCGGGTTGTGCACCGTGGGCATCACCACCAGCGCGGCCAGCGGCGTGTGCTCCAGCATCGCATCCAGCGCGTCGACGTCCAGGCCGTGCTGCGGGTGGGTGGGTAGTTCGATGGCCTGCAGGCCGAGGTTGGCCAGCAATGGGTACAGATTGAAGTAGGACGGTGCTTCGATGCCGACCGCGTCGCCGGGCTGGGTCACTGCACGCAACGCCAGCTGCAGCGCTTCCATTGCACCGTGGGTCAGCAGCAGGCGCTCGGCGTGGGTGTGCAGGCCCATGCGCGGACCACGGCGCACGATCTGCGCCAGCAGCCGCGGTGAACCATTCGGGCGCGCGTAGGTCTCCACCGTCTGTTGGCCATGGCGCAGTACCTGCGCGGTGTGCTTGGCCAGCTGCGCGCCGGGGTAGAACTGGCGACCGCGCGGGCCGGCGAAGGCCAGATCGATCACGCCCGGGCGGCGCTGCGCCTCAAGCACGCGCGCCATCAGCACCTGCTGCAGCGGTGCGGTGGGCGCCGAGGGCACATCGCGCAACGACCGTTCCGGCACCGACAGCCGTGGCGCGACCTCGAAGCCAGCCTTGGGCCGGGGAATCACCAGGCCGGCGTCTTCCAGCTGGCGGTAGGCGGCGATCACCGTGTTCAGGCTGAGCCGGCGCTGCAACGCCATCTGCCGGAGCGACGGCAGGCGGCTGCCTACTGGAAGCCGGCCGCCGTGGATGGCCTCGGCCAGTTCATCGGACAGCCGCTGGTAGCGGGGGGGAATCATCGAGGCCTGGTCATCTGTATCCATCGAATATCCCGTCATCTGGTGCTGTACCCATGAAGATGACGAGCCTAGCATGTCGTTGTCGGCCGGGCCTGATCGGGGCACGGCCGGTACTTTCCAAGCGCACGGCTGGATGGCCGTGCGCCTTTTTTTGTGTAGAGCCGAGCCGATGGTCGGCTGCTTTAGCGCCAACACCAGCCGAGCGGGGGCTCGGCTCTACAGAAGAGCAGCGCCAAGCACCGATCAGCCCCAGGGGAAATGCCGTCAGCGCATCGGCACCAGCACCGCATCGCGCCGGTACAGCGCCGGAAACTGCTTGCCCAGGGCGGCCAGCTTCGGCGCGTCGTAGTAGCGGATGTAGGCCGCCTGCGGGTAGTTGGTCATGTAGTTCTGGTGGTAGCTCTCGGCCGGGTAGAAGCGCTGGCCGCTGACCAGCTGGGTGACGATCGGTGCGCGGTAGCTGCCGGCCTGGCCGAGCTGGGCGATATAGGCGCGGCTGGCGGCCTGCTGGCGGGCGTCGTCAGTGAAGATCGCCGAACGGTACTGGCTGCCGTGGTCGGGCCCCTGGCGGTTGAGCTGGGTCGGGTCGTGCACCACCGAGAAGAACACCTGCATCAATTGCCCGTAGCTGACCTGGCGCGGGTCGTAGTCGATCTTCACCGCCTCGGCATGACCGGTCTGGCCGCTGCTGACCCGTTCGTAGCCTGCGTTGGCAGCGCTGCCACCGATGTAGCCGGACACCGCATTGCTCACGCCTTTGACATGCTGGAACACGCCCTGCACGCCCCAGAAGCAACCGCCGGCAAACACAACGCTGGCGTGGGTGGCGTCATCGCGGAATGCGGCATCGCCCGTGGGTACAGGCAGTGCCTGGGTCTGTGCACTGGCTTCGACCGGTGCCGCGATGGCGCCGTGATCAACGAGTAGCACACCGGCGATCAATGCCGTGGCCACCAGACCTGCAACACCGGCGGCGATGCCTTGTTCAAAGGAGAGTTTCATCTTGTGCTCCCGGTTCAACCGAAGGTGAAGGCATAGGCCTGCACGCCCGCATCGAGGAATTCGATCTCGAAGCGGTGCGGGCCGACCGTGCCGCGTTGGCGCACCAGCTGGTACAAACGGTGCTCGTTGACCACGCCGCTGCCATCGGCGCCGACATCACTGCCGGCATCGGCAGCGGGCAGCGGCTTGCCATCCAGCAGGACGCGGAAGCGCACTGGCTTTCCTTCCTGGCCCGGCGCCAGCACCAGGTGCAGGTCGCGCGCATGGAACTGGAAGGCGATGCGGCCACCGGCCTGCTGTAGTTGCGCAGCCTCGTCGGTAACGGTCCAGCGTCCGGACAGGCCCCACTGGTTCAACGCCAGGGTGGCCGGCAATGTGTAGTCGAACGCGGTGTCGCCGCGTTGCCCACCGGGTGAGGCGAACTGCTCGGCACGGGCGTGGCCGAGGTAGGTTTCCGGCGAGCGCAGATTGCCCATGTCGGCCTGCACGGCCACGCCCTGCAGGTCCGCGGCGGCGGGATCGGCTGGCGGCGGCAGATTGGTCTGGCCGGCCTCTGTCAGCAGGCGGCGGATCACCTGTTCCGAGCGTGCGTAGTTGCCTTCGCCGAACTGGTGGCCGCGGATGTTGCCCTGCGCATCAACGAAGTACTGCGCCGGCCAGTAGCGGTTGTTGAACGCGCGCCAGATCGTGTACTGGTTGTCGAGCGCCACCGGGTACTCGACCTTCAGCTGCTGCACCGCCTTCATGACGTTGCGCGGGTCACGCTCGAAGGCGAACTCGGGCGTATGCACGCCGATCACCACCAGCCCGTGGTCGCGGTAGCGGCGTTCCCATTCGTGCACGAACGGCATCGCGCGCAGGCAGTTGATGCAGGAGTACGTCCAGAAATCGACCAGCACCACCTTGCCGCGCAGTTGCTGGGCCGTCAGCGGCGGACTGTTGAGCCAGCCTGTGGCACCGTCCAGCGCGGGCAGGGTGCCTTCGACCGGTAGCGGTGCATCGGCACCCGCATCGGGACCCGCCATCATCATCATCGGCGATGCTGCCGGCTGCGCACCAGGAACGGCATCCAGCAGGCCCTGTTCGATGCGCGCGGTGCTGACCGTGGACAGGCGGGTCAGCAGGCCGGTATCCCAGCCAAGCCCGATCGCCACCACCGCCAGCAGCGCGGCCACGCCCAGCACCTTGCGCAGTACGTCGCCGAGGCCAAGCCGCGCCTGCAGCGCGCGGAACACGCGGCCACCCACCCATACCGCCAGCGCCAGCGCGGTGATGGCGCCCAGCGCGTAGGCCAGCAGCAGCGTGCTGGTGCCGACGCTGGCGCCGTGCAGCGCGGCACCGGTCAGCACCAGGCCGAGGATGGGCCCGGCGCAGGGTGCCCACAGCAGGCCAGTGGCGATGCCGATCAGCAGCGAGGTCCATGCGCCGCCATGACCTGCGGCATCGGCGGCATCTGCACGCGCGCTCAGCCGCGCACCCACGCGCTGGAACGGCGCCAGCAGATGGTCGGCCAGCCGCGGCCACAGCAATGCCAGCGCGAACAGCGCCATCAGCAGCAAGGCGATCCAGCGTCCGATCTGGTTGGCCTGTGCCACCCATTGGCTGCCCACCGCGGCCAGGCTGGCGACCACGGTGAAGGTGATTGCCATGCCCAGCAGCAGCGGCAGCGTGCTACGCAGGAAGGGGCGGTCGGCACGTGCGAACACGAACGGTAGTACCGGCAGGATGCACGGGCTGAGCAGGGTCAGCGCGCCCCCCAGATAGGCAAGCAGCAACAGCAGCATGGTCAGGCTCCGGAAGTGGTGGAAGAACCGACCGGCACGCGCCAGCCGTCAGCGGTGCCCTCTCCGGCACCGGGAACGAACACCATGGCCGCACCGTTCATGCAGTAGCGCAGCCCGGTCGGGCGCGGGCCGTCGTTGAACACGTGGCCGAGATGGCCGCCGCAGCGGCGGCAGTGCACTTCCACCCGCAGCATGCCGAAGGTGACGTCGCGGTCTTCGCCGATGGCGTTGTGCAGCGGCGCCCAGAAGCTGGGCCAGCCGGTGCCGCTCTCGAACTTGGTGGAGGAGGAGAACAGGGGCAGCGCACAGCCGGCGCAGGCAAACGTGCCCTGCCGGTGCTCCTTGTTGAGCGGGCTGCTGTACGGGCGCTCGGTGGCCTGCTGGCGCAGCACCGCGTACTGCGCCGGGGTCAGGCGCTGGCGCCAGTCGGCATCGCTGTGCATGACCTCGAACTGTCGTGCCGGACGTGCTTCAGCGGCGGCTGGGGCGGCACGGCTGCAGGCCCCCAGGCCGAGCAGGCCGGCGGCGGTGGCAACACCGCCCAAGCCCAGCAGGTGGCGGCGGGTGAGGGACATGGCGGACTCCGGGAAGGGGCGACGGGGCCATGCTGCGCCCGCCCGGGTCAACGAATCCTCACGCAGGATTCAATTTTTCGTGAGGTATCGGCGGCCGTCCCGCGCCACAATGCAGCCAGCCTCCCCACTGGCCCCGAGCTGCCGATGTCCACCAAACGCGTGCTGATCGTTGAAGACGATGCCCACATCGCCGACCTGCTGCGCATGCACCTGGGCGATGAGGGCTACGACGTCGCCCATGCCGCCAGCGGCGACGCCGGCCTGCGCCTGCTTGAGCAGGAAGGGCCATGGGATGCGCTGGTGCTGGACGTGATGCTGCCCGGCGTGGACGGCCTGCAGGTCTGTCAGCGTGCACGCGCGATGGCGCGCTATGTGCCGATCATCATCATCAGCGCGCGTGGCAGCGAAACGCAGCGCATCGTTGGCCTGGAACTGGGTGCGGATGACTACCTGGCAAAGCCCTTCTCGATGCCGGAACTGGTGGCCCGCGTGCGTGCGCTGCTGCGCCGGGCCGAGGCGATGGCGCAGAGCGCGCGCATCGATGCCGGTGCGATCGAGCTGGGCGGGCTGCAGCTGGACCCGGTCGCGCGCACCGCTTCGGTGGATGGCAACGCGCTGGAGCTGACCCCGCGTGAGTTCGACCTGCTGTTGTTCTTTGCTCGCCATCCGGACCAGGTGTTCGCGCGCATGGAGCTGCTCAACCAGGTCTGGGGCTACCAGCACGACGGTTACGAGCACACGGTCAACACCCACATCAATCGGCTGCGCAGCAAGATCGAGCCGGACCCGGCCAACCCGCGGCGACTGCTGACGGTGTGGGGGCGCGGCTACAAGCTGGTCGATCCGGCCGGGGCGGCGGCATGATCAAGCCGAACCTGTGGCAGAAGCTGGCGGCGGTGATCGCCGCGCTGATGCTGATGTGCTGCATGGCGTTGCTGGCGCTGCAGATGCGCGCCAATACACGCCACGAGCAGGAAGTGGTGCAGCGGTTGTCGCTGGGCTTGGCCGAGCACATCGCACAGCGCAGCGAACTGATGGACACCAGCGGCATGCGCGATGCCGCGGTGCGCGCGCTGTTCGGCCAGCTGATGGCGGTCAATCCCAGCGTCGAGGTCTACCTGCTGGACGACCAGGGGCGCATCCTCGGCCACGATGCGCCCACAGGCCATCTGGTGCGCAACCGGGTGGACGTGGCGCCGCTGCGCCGGCTGCTGGCCGGTGCACCGTTGCCGATCCTCGGCGATGACCCGCGCAGCGCGGATGGCCGCAAGGTGTTCAGTGCCGCGCCGCTGATCGTGCAGGGTCGCCAGGCCGGTTATGTGTACGTGGTGCTGGTCGGCGAACACCGTCAGATGTTGTCCGACGACCTTGCCGCCGGCAGCCAGTGGAACACCACGCTGTGGTCGGTGATGCTGGTCGGCAGCCTGGGCCTGCTGGCCGGGCTGGTAGCGTTCTATTGGGTGACCCGCCCGTTGCGGCGGCTGACCCGGCGCATCCAGGCCTTCGACATCGATGCGCCGACGCCGCTGCCGCCGCCCGAGCCGCTGCGCCACGGTGAGCGCGACGAACTGGTGATCCTGGAACACGCGCACGCGCAGATGGCGCAGCGGCTGGGTGAGCAATGGCAGCAGCTGCGCCAGCAGGACCTGCAGCGGCGCGAGCTGGTCGCCAATATTTCGCACGATCTGCGCACGCCGCTGTCGTCGCTGCACGGCTACCTGGAAACGCTGGCATTGAAGGATGCCACGCTGTCACCGGACGAGCGCCGCCGCTATCTCGGTATCGCCCTGGCGCAGAGTGCCAAGGTCGGCCGGCTGGCACGCGCGCTGTTCGAGCTGGCGCGGCTGGAGCACGGCGAAGTACGGCTGGAGTGGGAGGTGTTCGCGCTGCCGGAACTGCTGCAGGACGTGCTGCAGAAATTCGAATTGGCGGCGCAGGCGCGCAACCAGCGCCTGCACGCGGATTTCCCGCCAGGCCTGCCGCTGGTGCGCGCCGATCTGGGCCTGGTCGAGCGGGTGCTGACCAACCTGCTCGACAACGCGCTGCGGCATGCGCCCGAGGGGGGCCGGATCGAGGTGCGCCTGTGCGCGACGCCGGACAGCGTGGAGGTGAGCGTGGCCGATGATGGTCCAGGTGTTGCCCCTGCACTGCGCACGCAGCTGTTCCAGGCACCGGCCGCGCTCGGTGCGCGACGTGGCGAGAACGGCGGGTTGGGCCTGCTGATCGTGCAGCGCATCGTGCAGCTGCACGGCCGTCGCATCGAACTGCATGACAGCGAGCGCGGCGCGCTGTTCGTGTTTGCGTTGCCGCGCGCGGAACCGGCGGCCTAGCAGGCCGCCTCGCACTCCACCACGCCGCCGCTTTCCAGCGGCAGGTGCAGGCGGATGCAGGCACCGCCCAGCTCCGAATCGGTCACCTCCACGTGACCACCGTGCTTGTCGGCCACCACCTGCACCAGGGCCAGGCCGAGGCCGAAACCGGGGCTGCCCGGGTCAAGGCGCACATAGGGTTGCAGTACCTGGCCGCGCAGCTCGGGCGCGATGCCGGGGCCATCGTCCTCCACCTGCAGGCACAGCCAGCCGTCGTTGACCGTGCTGGCGATGCGGATCTGGCGTCGTGCGTAGCGCAGGGCATTGCCGAGCAGGTTGCGCAATGCCAGTTCCAGCATGTGCCGGTTGACGTTGACCAGGCCGACCGGCGACAGCGCCTGCTGCACGGGCATCGGCAACGGCGCGAACTGGGCGACCACACCGCGTACCAGTGCCGCCAGCTGCAGGCGCTGCCGGGTCAGCTGATGGCAGCGGCCGAGTGCGGCGTACTCGACGCCGGCATCGGTGAGGTGCTGCAGCCGATCGACATCGGTGCGCAGGCCGCCCAGGGCATCACGCTGGATCTCGTCCAGCGCGGTGTCCTCCAGGTCGGCCAGGCCGAAGCGCATCCGTGCCAGTGGGGTGCGCACTTCATGTGCCACCGCCTGCGCCAATACGCGCTGGCTTTCCAGCAGCTGCTGCAGCTGCTCGGCCATGTGGTTGAAGGCATTGGCCAGCGGCCGCACCAGCGCGGTGCCGGCGCGTGGCGCACGCGTGTCCAGCTGTCCGTCGCGCATCTGCCGTGCCGCCTGCGCCAACTGCGAGACGTCGCGCCACAGGCGGTAGACCATCACGTACATCGGCAGTGCCACGGCCACCATCAGGATCAGCAGCAGGATGGCCACGCCGGACACTTCGCTGTCCTGCCAGCCCTCGTCGGGCAGCGCTTCGTCCAACGGCCCCAGCATCACTGCATAGTCGCTGTCGCCGATCCGCTGAAGGCTGCGCATGTGCTCCAGGTCGATCTGCACGCGGCCGTTGTTGAAGGGGGGGCGCTGGCTGGCCGGCAGCTCCTTCATCGCCTCGGCCAACGGCACCATGCGCAGGGCATAGGCGAAGTCGGCGTCCAGTTCGCGCGCCAGCGTCGGCCACTGCTCGCGCGGGGTTTCGGCGAAGCGGTGCTGCAGCAGGGCATGGGTGCCGCGCATTTCGGCCTGCAGGCCGGCCTCGGTGCGGTCTTCCAGCAGCGCGTCCCAGGCCCACAGGCCGAGCACGATCAGCAGCAGATGGGCGACCAGGAAGCCGATGCCGTAGCGCAGGAAGTGGAAGGCGTGGCCGCGCATCGCCGAGGGCGTGCGCTTCATCCCCATGCCGAGCGGCTGAACAGGTAGCCGCGACCGCGCACGGTCTTGATCCGTTCCGGCTGCTCCGGGTTGTCGCCCAGCTTACGGCGCAGGCGCGAGATGCGGGCATCGATCGAGCGGTCCAGACCGTCGAAAGCGATCCCGCGCAGGCCGCGCAGCAGCGCGTCGCGGTCGAGGATCTGGCCGGCGTTGCTGGCCAGCAGGAACAGCAGGTCGAACTCGGCGGTGGTCAGTTCCAGCAGGGCGCCCTGCAGGTGCACGTTGCGGGTGGACGGGTCGATGTTCAGCTCGCCGAAGCGCAGGCTGCCGTCGCGTGGCTCGACCCGGCGGTGGCGGCGCAGGTGGGCGCGCAGGCGGGCCAGCAGCACCCGTGGTTCGATCGGCTTGCCGATGTAATCGTCGGCGCCCAGTTCCAGTCCCAGTACCTGGTCGATGTTGTCGGTGCGGGCGGTCAGCACGCAGATGATGCCGTCATAGTGGGGCCGGATCTGCCGACACACTTCGAAACCATCCTGGTCGGGCAGGCCGACATCGAGCAGGACCAGAGCCGGCTTCTCGGCCAGGATCCGGGTCACCGCACGCTCACCGCTGCGCTCGTGGGCCACCTGGTAGCCATGCCGCTGCAGATAGTCGCTGACCATCGTACCCAGGCGGGCATCGTCTTCGACCAGTACGATATCCAGCATTTTCAAGGCCTCCGTGGACGCAAACGTACCGCCACGGCACGAGCGCGGCGATGCTATCCCAGCCTTCGGGCCGCCCGGGTCCCGGGGGCGGGCGCCATTCAGCCGGGGTTGCTGGCGCACGGGCCGAGCCTCAGGCCCGGCAACAACTTGGCGTCCAGCATAGCCTGTTGCTGTTACAAAACGTTACCTTCGTGATACATGCGGTGACCATCGCTGACAGCAAAGCGACTGACGCGGGGCCGGGGGCGGGCCGAGCATGGAGTCTCCTCCGCTCCGCGTGCCGTTCCCATGTCGCCCGCCGCCGCCTGCCTGCTGAACCCTTCCCGCCGCTGCCGCTGCGGAGGTGCCCGATGAGCGGCGTGGTCGGGGCCTGGCTGCCGCCCGCCGAGGACGAACACCTGCTGCAGCAGCTGGCGCCGATGCTGCGCGCCCTGCAGCAGCGCGGCCGTGGCCGCATCGGCTACTGGACCGACGCCGAGGCCGGCCTGGCGCTGGGCCATTGCCGGGCGCCCACCGATACGCCGTTGCAGCCCCTGAGTTCGGACTGTGGTCGTTACGTGCTGTGCCTGGATGGCCGGTTGTACAACCGGGCCGACCTGCAGTCGCAGCTGCGCGATCTGCCGCGCAGCTGCAGCGATGCCCGGCTGCTGCTGCAGGCGATCGTCGAATGGGGCGTGGAGCGGGCGCTCTCCCGCATCGAGGGCGCATTCGGTTTCAGCGTATGGGACCGCGAGTCGCGCGAACTGTGGCTGGCCCGCGACCCGGTCGGCGAGCGACCGCTGTATTACGGCTGGTACCAGGGCCAGTTCCTGTTCGCCTCCGAGCTGAAGGCGCTGCAGGCCTTCGCCGGTTTCGCGCCGAGCATCGACCAGGATGCGCTGAGCCTGCTGCTGCGCCATGATTACGTGCCGGCACCACACACCATCTACCGCGGCATCCACAAGCTGGTGGCAGGCGCGATGCTGCGCATCGATCTGAATGACCATGCGGCTGGCGGTTCCAGCCAGGCCGCACAGGGCGGCTCACGCTACTGGTGCGCACGCGAAGCGATGCAGAGCGCACTGCAGGAACCACTGCAGCCGGAACCCAGCCTGGAGCAGGCCACCGACCAGCTGGAAGCGGTACTGCAGAAGGCCATTGCCGCACGCATGCACTCGCCGCTGGCCTGCGGCGCGTTCCTGTCCGGTGGCACCGATTCTTCATTGGTAACCGCAATGATGCAGGCGCAGTCGACCCTGCCGATCGAAGCCTGGACGGTCGGTTTCGACGATCCCGGCCATGATGAGAGCGACTGGGCCTCGCAGGTCGCGCGCCACCTGGGCGTGCAGCATCACCTGCACCGCATGGACGCGCGCCAGGGCCTGGACCTGCTGCAGCGCCTGCCGCAGGTCTGGTGCGAGCCGTTCGCCGATGCCTCCCAGCTGCCGACCCTGCTCGCCAGCGAACTGCTGGGCGCTCGCAAGCCGGTTGCACTGACCGGTGATGGTGGCGATGAACTGTTCTTCGGTCACCCCAGCTACGGCCGCGCGCTGCGCAATGCACGCCTGTGCGGTGGCCTGCCGGACTGGGTGCGTGACCTGGCACGGCGCAGCGGCAACCGCATGAACGTGGAGCGTGGCCGCCTCGGCGGCTGGCGTGCGCTGGTGGCCGAGGTCGCTGCCAACGACGTGGAAGGCCACTACCTGCAGCGCGTGACGCGCTGGCGGCAGCCGGCGCAGGTGGTGCTGGGCGCACGCGAGCCGATGACGATCTTCCAGCAGCAGGACACCGCGCTGCCGGCCGAGGCGCGCATCCAGCTGCTGGATTTCCGCATGGACCTGGCCGAAGGCATTCTCGCCAAGGTCGATCGTGCCGGCATGGCGGCGGGTGTGGAAACGCGTGCACCGCTGCTGGACATGGAGGTGGTGCGGTTGGCCTGGCGCCTGCCGCAGCACCTGAAGTACCACGATGGCGAGCACAAGCTGATCCTCAAGCACCTGCTGGCGCGCTACCTGCCCGAACCGCTGGTGTATCGCCCCAAGCGCGGCTTCGGGCCGCCGATGGCGCGCTGGTTGGCCGGCCCGCTGCGCGATTGGGCGGAGGCGCTGCTGGACCCGCAGCTGCTGCGCAACCAGGGCTGCTTCGATGCGGCGCGGGTGCGCGGTATCTGGGAGGCGTTCCTGCGCGGTGAGCGCAAGTGGCACACGCACCTGTGGAACGTGCTGATGTTCCAGGCGTGGCACCAGCATTGGCACGGTAATCGCGGGCGCTGAGGTTCCCTCGCGGTGTGTTGTGCGTAGCGCAGGGCGGAGGCCCTTGCGTACGAATGTCCTCCGGCGCCGGCCGTTGGCCGTCACCTCCCCCTTTACTTCGTACGCAAGGGCCTCCGCCCTGCGTTCGAAATCTATCGGCGCCTCCTTGAAACGCTGCCGCGAGCACTGCGCTCTACCCACCGCACGCCGAGCCTCGTCGGGGCG
>NZ_JASJSI010000070.1:0-22856 GCF_030237085.1 Stenotrophomonas maltophilia group sp. Smal32 | reverse complement strand
TGCTTCGGGGGGCTGGTGATGATCCAACGACTGTGTCGCCACGTGTTTTCCCCATCGGTACGGCGCGCGTTCCCGCCGGCCACGCTGCAGGCGATCACCGAGGCCATCGCGGCCGGTGAGCAGCGCCATGGCGGGCAGGTGATGTTCGCGGTGGAAGCGGACCTGCCACTGGCCGCGCTGTGGCACAAGGTCACCCCGCGGCAGGCGGCCGAACACGCCTTCGCGCGCCTGCGCACCTGGGACACGGCCCACAACAACGGGGTACTGATCTACCTGCTGCTGGCCGACCACGCCATCGAGATCGTGGCCGACCGGGGCCTGCACGGCCGGGTCAGCCCGGCGCAGTGGCAGCGGGTCTGCACGCATCTGCGCGAGGGGCTGCGTGGTTCCAATCCGGTGGAAGCGCTGCAGGATGCCATCGACGAGGTCTCCAGCCTGGTGGAAGGGCACTTTCCGGCCTCGACGCGGTCGAACGATGACGCGTTGCCGAACTCGCCCCAGCTCCTTGGTTGAGCCGGGGCGGCACTGGCCCGAGAATAGGCGTTCAACCGCAAGGCACCTTCCATGATCTATTTCCACGACATCGACCCCATCGCCCTCTCGCTGGGGCCGATCAAGGTGCATTGGTACGGCATCATGTACCTGCTGGGCTTCACCGCCGCCTGGCTGCTGGGCCGCAGGCGCATCGCCGCCGGTCGCCTGCCGGGCGTCGACGCCAATGGATTCTCCGACCTGCTGTTCTACGCCATGCTCGGCGTGGTGCTGGGTGGGCGCATCGGCTACATGCTGTTCTACGCGCTGGGCGATTTCCTGCACAACCCGCTGCTGCTGTTCAAGGTGTGGGATGGCGGCATGAGCTTCCACGGCGGCCTGCTCGGCGTGCTGGGCGCCTGCTGGTGGTGGTCGCGCAAGCACGCGCTGCACTTCTTCGACACCATGGATTTCATGGCGCCGCTGGTGCCACTGGGCCTGGGCTTCGGCCGCATCGGCAACTTCATCGGCGCCGAGCTGTGGGGCAAGTACACCGACGGCACCTGGGGCGTGGTGTTCCCTTCCGGCCTGCCGGCGCCGCTGAACCAGCTGGACCATGCGACCCTGCAGTCGCAGTTCGCCACCGGCGCCCTGAACCAGTTCGCCCGTCATCCGTCGCAGCTGTATGAAGCCTTCCTGGAAGGCCTGGTGATGTTCGTGGTGCTGTGGGCCGTGTCGGCCAAGCCGCGTCATCGTTATCTGGTCGGCGGCCTGTTCGCGCTGATGTACGGCCTGTTCCGCTTTGCCGTGGAGTTCGTGCGCATGCCCGACAACGGCGTCTACGTGGCCTTCGACTGGCTGACCCGTGGTCAGATCCTCAGCCTGCCGCTGATCGCCTTCGGCCTGGTGCTGCTGGCGATGTCGCGCCGCGCGCCGGTGCTGCAGCCGCAGCTGCCGGTGGTCGCCGAGGACAAGGCATGAAGGCTTACCTGGACCTGCTCTCGCACGTGCTCGAACACGGCGCGGAGAAGAGTGATCGCACCGGCACCGGCACCCGCAGCGTGTTCGGCTGGCAGATGCGCTTCAACCTCAACGAAGGCTTCCCGCTGGTCACCACCAAAAAGCTGCACCTGCGCTCGATCATCCACGAGCTGCTGTGGTTCCTGAAGGGCGACACCAACATCGGCTACCTGAAGGACAACCAGGTACGCATCTGGGACGAGTGGGCCGATGCGAACGGCGACCTCGGCCCGGTCTACGGCAAGCAGTGGCGCAGCTGGGCCACCGCCGATGGTCGCGAGATCGACCAGATGCAGTGGCTGGTGGACGAGATCAAGCGCAACCCCGATTCGCGGCGGCTGGTGGTCAGCGCCTGGAACGTGGGCGAGCTTTCGCAGATGGCGTTGATGCCGTGCCACAACCTTTTCCAGTTCTACGTGGTGGATGGCAAGCTCAGCTGCCAGCTGTACCAGCGCAGCGGCGACATCTTCCTTGGCGTGCCGTTCAACATTGCCAGCTACGCGCTGCTGACCCACATGGTTGCGCAGGCCACCGGCCTGGGCGTGGGCGACTTCGTGCATACGCTGGGCGATGCGCACCTGTACTCCAACCATTTCGAGCAGGCCCGCGAGCAGCTGGCGCGCGAACCGCGCGCGCTGCCGAAGCTGTGGTTGAACCCGGACGTGACCGACCTGTTCGGTTTCCAGTTCGACGACATCCGCATCGACGGCTACGACCCGCACCCGGCGATCAAGGCGCCGGTGGCGGTATGAGTATCCGCCTGATTTCCGGGGGCCTGCTGGCGCTGTGCGGCATGCTGCCGCTGGCCATGGTGCAGGCCGGACCGGCCGATGCGCTGTCGTTGGCCAGGCAGGTCAATGAGCAGATCGTGCACAAGCACATGCGCGAGGAAGTGCAGGCATTCGCCGGGGCCTTCAACGGCAGCACGATGATGCCCCAGGATGTGCCGGAAGGCTGCCGGGCGCAGATGCGTGAGGCGGTAACCGGCATGTACACGGCGATGACCGAGCACCTGAAGGCGGGTGTCGAGGATCCGGTCTATCAGCGCACGCTCGAGCAGCAGCTTGCCACCGTCTATTCCAGTGACCAGTTGCAGGCATTTCTGGCACGTCGTGCCAGCACCGACACTGCTGCGTTGTCGGCAGACATCCTGTCAGGACCGGGCCTGAAGGATATCGAAGAGGCGCAGGAGCAGAAGATCCTCGATGGCCTGGATGAGCAGTCCACCTCCAGCCCAGCGCTGGCGGCGGCGTTGCAGGCCGCCAGTGCTGCCAACGCGGCCTGCGAACGCCTGCAGATCGACGCCAGCTGAGGAGGTGGTAGCAATGAAGCTGTCGATGATCGTGGCGTTGGATCGCAACCGTGGCATCGGCCAGGGCAATGCCATGCCCTGGCACCTGCCGGACGACTTCAAGCACTTCAAGGCGCTGACCCTGGGCAAGCCGATCCTGATGGGGCGGAAGACGGCCGAGTCGATCGGCCGCGTGCTGCCGGGGCGGACCAACCTGGTGCTGACCCGCAGCGGCCAGGTGCCGTTCGAGGGCATGCGCGCGGTGGCGTCGCTGGAGGAAGCCAAGGCGATTGCCGAAGGCGAGAGCGCCAGTGAACTGTGCATCATCGGCGGCGGCGAGATCTTCCGACAGCTGCTCGACCAGGCCAGTGACCTGTACCTGACCTGGGTGGATGCCGAAGTCCCTGCCGACACGCATTTCCCCGAGGTGGATGCCGCGGTGTGGCAGGAAGTGAGCAGCGAGCCGCACCCGGCCGATGAGCGCCACGCTTATGCGTTCCGCTTCGTGCACTACGTGCGCCGCTGAGGGCGGTTTCCTGTAGAGCCGAGCCATGCTCGGCTGCTGTTGGTGGACACATGGCGTAGCCGAGCATGGCTCGGCTCTACGGAACCGGCCGTTGCAACGTTCAGGGCATCCGGTAATGCCCGATGACGGTGTGCCGGAACAACAGGTTCTCTTCGCGCGTGCCGCGCGCGATGTTGTGCAGCACCAGCGGCGTGCCATTGGCCAGCCGCCGGTCGGAGACGATGCCCACATGCAGCAGGCCGTTGCCGTTGAGCTTCCAGGCGACGATGTCGCCGGCCGCGTAGTCGGCGGCGGCGGCGGTGATCGGCTGCTGCCAGCCCTGCCGTTCGAACCAGCGCATCAGGTTCGGTACGCGACGATGATCGATGTTGCGATCCGGCCGTGTCAGGCCCCAGATCGCCGGATAGGCACTGAAGTTGCCGCGCATGTCCTCATGCACGCGGGCCTGCAGGTCCACGCCCAGGCTGCGCAGCGCGCGCACCACCACGTCGGTGCACACGCCGCGATCAATCGGGACGTCTCCGCCGGGATAGGCCAGCACCTGGTAGGCAGGGTCGTAGCGGGTGGTGACGCCGATCTGCGCGCGTGCGGCGGCCACCAGTGGCGGCGAAGGCGCCTGCGGTTGTGCCGGCGCGTGGCCGGCGTTTCCGCCGCCGGTGGGGGCCGGGGGCGAAGTGGGCTGGCAGCCGCTGGCCAGGGCCAGCGTCAGCAGCACCATCCATGGTGCCCAGCCGCGCCGCGTCATGCCTGCGGCGGAGGACTGTTGTTGCCGGGGCCCGCAGAGCCACCACCACCACCACGGCGCCGACGACGGCGCGGGCCGCGGTTGCCCGGGGTGCCGGCCGGAGCGTTGCCGCCGCCCTGTTCCTTGCCCTGCGCCGATGCAGCCGGGCGCTCGTGCGCCGGTCGCGCTGGGGGACGGGCGTTGGGCACCGGTGCCGGTACATCGCGGCCCGGCACCTGCACCACGCGCAGCTCATCGGTATCAAGCTGGATGGCAGTCAGCTTGCCGCCCCACACCGCGCCGGTGTCGATGGCGTGCACGCCCTGGGTGATGGTCAGGCCCAGCGCCGACCAGTGGCCGCAGACGACCTTGAGGTCACGCTCGACGCGACCCGGCACTTCGAACCAGGGATACAGCCCCTGTTCCTGCGTGCCCGGCGTGCCCTTGTCCTCGATGCCGATGCGCCCACGCGGGGTGCAGTAGCGCATGCGGGTGAGCACGTTGATGATCGCGCGTGAACGGTCGTAGCCGGACAGGTTCGGTGCCCAGCTCGGCTTGTCGCCGTACATGTTGCGGAACAACTTGCGGTAGCCGGCGCCGTGCAGCTGTGCCTCGACTTCGGCGGCATGCTTCTCGGCCATCTGCGTGGTCCACTTCGGCGCCAGGCCGGCGTGCACCATCATCCAGCCCAGCTCGCGGTCCACGTGCACCAGCTTCTGCAGGCGCAGCCAGTCCAGCAGTTCGTCGCGGTCCTCGGCCTGCACGATGCGCAGCAGGTCCGGGTTGACCTTGCGCTGTTCCTCTTCGGTGCGTGCACCGACGGCAAGCAGCGAAAGGTCGTGGTTGCCCAGCACCACCATGCTGTGCTCGCGCAGCGAATGAACCAGCCGCAGTGTTTCCAGGGACTGGCCACCGCGGTTGACCAGGTCGCCGCAGAACCACAGGGTGTCCTGCGCCGGATCGAAGCGGATCTTCTCCAGCAGCCGCTGGGTGACGTCATAGCAGCCCTGCAGGTCGCCGATCGCCCACACACTCATCGTTCGGCCTCCGTGTCAGTGCAGGGTACGCGGGATGGCCAGCACGAAAGGTGCGACCGGCGCGGCAAATTCGGTGCCGTCGTCGGCGACCATGTCGTAGTGGCCCTGCATGGTCCCGTGATCGGTCCCCAGCATGACACCGGACGTGTAATGGAAGTCTTCACCGGGACGCAGGCGCGGCTGCTCCCCGATCACCCCGTCGCCATCGACATGCTCGACGCGGCCGTTGGCGTCGGTGATGCGCCAGTGGCGTGCAACCAGGCGCGCGGCAACGCGCCCCTGGTTGTGGATGCGGATCGTGTAGGCGAACGCATAGCGCCCGTCTTCCGGCGCGGATTGATCGTCGAGGAAGCGCGGTGCGACTTCGACGGAGATGGCATAAACGTCAGCGTCTTCCATACCGGCAGTGTAATCAGGAGGCATTGGCCAAAGCGATGAATTCAGCCACATCCAGCTGTTCGGCGCGGGCATCGGGGCGCACGCCGGCGGCCACGAACTGCTCGGCCGTCACGACGTTGTTGAGCGCATTGCGCAGGGTCTTGCGGCGCTGCCCGAAGGCGGCCTTGACCACCTCGGCGAAACGCTTGTGGTCGTTGATGTTGATCGAGGCCGGGTCGCGCGGTACCAGCCGCACCACGGCCGAATCGACCTTCGGCGGCGGCCGGAACGCACCCGGCGGCACCACGAACAGCGAGGTGACCTGGCAGTACGCCTGCAGCATCACGCTGAGCCGGCCGTACACCTTGCTGCCCGGGCCGGCGGCCATGCGGTCGACCACTTCCTTCTGCAGCATGAAATGCATGTCGCGGATCACCGCGGCATGTTCCAGTGCATGGAACAGGATCGGCGAGGAGATGTTGTAGGGCAGGTTGCCGACCAGGCGGATCGGCTGGCCGGCAGCCAGCTCGGTGAAATCCACGCGCAGCACGTCGCGGTGGACGATGGTCAGCTCGCCCAGTGGCTCGGCGGCGGCGGTCAGCGGCGCGATCAGGTCGCGGTCGAACTCGATCACCGTCAGCTTCGGATGCACGCGCAGCAGCGGCAGCGTGATCGCGCCCTGACCGGGACCGATTTCGACCAGGCGGTCGCCGTCTTTCGGGTTGACCGCCATCACGATCTTGTCGATGTAGTGGCGATCGGCCAGGAAATGCTGGCCAAGCTGCTTCTTGGCCGGGGCGGTGAACACCGGGCCGGAGGGGGAATGCGGGGAATTCATACGCTCAGTGTACGTTGCCGCGCAAGCTGCGCACACAACGTCGTTGCCGCCTGCAGGCTGGAAGGATCGGCGATGCCGCGGCCGGCCAGATCCAGCGCGGTGCCATGGTCCACCGCTACGCGTGGGTACGGCAGGCCCAGGGTCAGGTTCACCGCCTGCTCGAAGCCCGAGTACTTCAGCACCGGCAGGCCCTGGTCGTGGTACATCGCCAGCACACTGTCGAAGCCGGCCAGCTTGGCCGGCAGGAACGCGGTATCGGCCGGCAGCGGCCCGATCAGGTCCATGCCCTCTGCGCGTAGGCGCTGCATCAGGGGAATGATCAGGTCCAGCTCTTCGCGGCCCAGGTGGCCGTCTTCGCCGGCGTGCGGGTTCAGGCCGAGCACGGCGATGCGGGGTGCAGGCAGGCCGAATTCGCGCCGAAGTGCGGCATGCAGGGTGCGCAGGGTGTGTTCTAGGCTGGGCGCGGTGATCGCGTCGGCCACCTCGCGCAACGGCAGGTGAGTGGTGGCCAGGGCCACGCGCACGATGGGGTTGGCCAGCATCATCACCACCTTCACGCCGGCCTGGTCGGCCAGCAGTTCGGTGGTGCCGCTGTAGGCGATGCCGCCCTCGTTGATGACCGCCTTGTGCACCGGGCCGGTCACCACGCCGTGCAGTTCGCCGGACAGGCAGGCCTGGCCAGCGCCAAGCAGGGCGCCGATGACCGCGCCGGCATTGGCTGGATCGGCCTGGCCGAAGTGGCTCGGGGCGGCATTGGCCACCATGCGCAGGCGCAGGTCGCCGGGGACGCGCGCTTCGGCATCCTCGGGCAGCAGTTGCAGCGGCAGGTTCAGCGCGGCCGCAGCCGCGCGCAGCGTGTCCGGGTCGGCGAAGGCCAGTAGTCGGCAATCTTCACGCGGCTGCTGGACAAGGCGGACGCACAGCTCCGGGCCGATCCCGGCGGGCTCGCCCGGTACCAGAGCGAGCTCGGGTCGCATCGATCAGGACTGCGGCGGCGTGGCGGTGTTTTCCGCGCGGTCACCGGTGCGGAAGCTGACGTAGGCTTCGCCACGCAGTTCCTGCAGGAAGCGGTTGTACTCGTCTTCCAGCTTGCGGCGGCCAATGGTCTCGCGGACCTGGGCACGCTGGTTGTCGTTGGTCACGTCGGTCTGGCGAGTGGCCACGCGCTGCAGGATGTGCCAACCGGCATCGGTGCGGAACGGCTGGCTGACGCCGCCGTCCTGGATAGCGGCCACCTGCTGGCCAAAGGCCGGACCGAACGCATCGGCCGGGAACCAGCCCAGATCGCCGCCCTGGCCCTTGCTGTTGTTGTCCTCGGAGGACTCCTTGGCCACGGTCTCGAAGTCCGCGCCGCCAGCGATGCGGGCACGCAGGGTATCGATCTTGGCTTTGGCGGCCGCGTCGGTCTGGTGGTCGTCCACGCGCACCAGGATGTGGCGGCCGTGGTACTCGGTGACGGTGCTGGCGCCGGCAGTGGCACTGGCGTCACGCACTTCCACCAGCTTCAGCAGCTGGAAGCCGCTGGGGCCGCGGATCGGGCCGACCACTTCGCCCGGCTTCATCTTTTCCATCATCTGGGCAAAGGCCTGCGGGATTTCATCCAGGCTGCGCCAGCCCAGGTCGCCGCCTTCCAGTGCATTCGGGCTGTCCGAATAGCGCACGGCCGCCGCGTTGAAGTCCAGCTCGCCCTTGTCCAGCAGGGTCTTCACACCATCGGCCTTCTTCTGGCCGGTGGCGATCTGGTCGGCGTTGGCGCCGTCGGGCAGGGCGATCAGGATGTGCGCCAGGTGGTACTGGTTGCCCACCGTGGCCTGCTGCTTCAGCGCGGCGTCGACCTCACCCTCGCTCACGCTGATGCGGCTCTGCGCGAAGCTCTGGCGCAGGCGCTGCACGGTGATCTCGTCACGCACCGAAGCACGGAAATCGTTGAAGTCGATGCCGTCATGGGCCAGGCGCTGGCGCAGGGCATCCAGGTTCGAACCATTCTGCTGGGCGATGGAATTCATCGCCTGGTTCAGCTCCTGGTCGCTGACACGGATGCCGCTGCCCTGGGCGCGGGCCACCTGCAGCTTGACCAGCACCAGGCGTTCGAGCACCTGGCGGCTGAGCACGTCTTCCGGCGGCAGCTGGTTTTCACGGCCGGCGTACTGCGCCTTGATGTTGGCGATCGCACGCTGGAGCTCGCTCTGCAGGATCACGTCCTCATCGACGACGGCGGCGATGCGGTCGAGCGGCTGCGCCTCCTGGGCAAGCACCTGCAGGGGGGCGGACACGCTGGACACCGCCAGCAGCGAGGCGAGTAGAACGGGGAAGCGCTTGGTCATGGGATCAGATTCGGATCGTAGTCATCGCGGGTCGCTCCGGTGTTGCTGGGCGGCACGAGATAGAGGTCGTCGCGGTTGTAGCCGAGGATAGCACGGCGCAGAGTGCGGTCCGTGTCCTGGCCGATGGAGCTCAGGCCCTTCAGTACGAACTCCACCTGGATGGAGTTGTTCATCTCGCCTTCGCGATTGCGGACATAGCGGCGGCCGACCACACGCACGGCCAGGCAGCAGCTGTCCCACTGGACACCGCCGATGATTTCCAGCGGCTCCTTGTCCTGCAGCGAGTAGTAATAGCGGCCGACCAGGCTCCAACGCGCATTCAGCGGATACAGGAACGACAGGTCGGCCTGCTCCAGCAGGGTGCGGTCATGCTTGTTGGCTCCGGGCAGCGCGCCGGCGTTGATGCGGTAGCGGTAGCGGTAGCTCAGGTTGACCACGCCGTCGTTGGGCATCAGGTAGCGGGCACGGACGCTGGCCAGATCCTCGCGCTTGTACTTCGGGTCCCACTGGTAGGTGGCGCCCAGGGTCCAGCGGTCGTTGATCATGTAGTTGCCGTCGGCGATCCAGGCCGACTTGCCCTTTTCCACCGGCGCCCCTCCCGGGGTGGTGCTGACCCGCGATTCATCGAAGTACTGGATCTGGCCGATGGAGGCCGAGAAGCGCTCCTTGCCGGTGGTCTGGTCGATGAAGCGGGTGCTCAGCGCCAGGGTCAGCTGGTTGGCATCGTTCTGGCGGTCGGCGCCGGTATAGCGCGAATCGCGGAACAGCTGGCCCCAGCTGAAGGTGAAGTCACGGGTATCGAAGATCGGCAGCTCATCCTGGTTGCGGTACGGCGTGCGCAGGTAGAACAGGCGCGGTTCCAGGGTCTGCAGGAAGGACTTGCCGCGGATGCTGGTTTCGCGGTCGAAGAACAGGCCAGCGTCGATGCTGCCGATCGGCAGGCTGCGGCTGGGCGAGGTATTGCCGCGCAGCTGCTCGGGCGTGGCCGTGGCCGGATCGATGCCCTGCGAGCGCAGGATCTGGGCCTGGATGCCGTTGACGCCGTCGACCAGGCCGCGATCAAGCTGGTAGGCGGTGTAGCGGTAGGCCAGGGTCGGGGTCACATACCAGGCTGCGCCGCTGATCGGGAACGACACATACGGCTTCACGTCCAGTCGCGAACCACCGCTGACACCCACGCCGGAGGTGAGCTGTTGGCCCGTCCGCGTGTACTGCAGATCCTCGCCGGTGCCGACGGCGTTCTTGAAGTTGATGTCGTCGTGGGTGAAGCGCACGGCTTCGGCGTAGATGCCGGTTTCCAGCCATGAACGGACCGGCTTGTCCCAGTTGAAGTACAGGCGCGGCTGGCGGTTGTAGGGCAGGGCGCGCTCGTCGAGGGTGTAGTCGGTCAGCTGCCAGCGGTCGGCCATGATGCCGGCCGTCCAGTTCGTGCCGGTGCCATACAGGCCCACCGTGCTCTGCAGGTTGGAGGCGGTCACCCCCACCAGGCGGTTGGCGAAATCCTCGACATAGCGCTCGTCGCTGACCCAGGCCAGGTTGGCGCGGGCCTGCCAGTGGCTGTCCACGTTGTGGTAGCCGGTGAACATCACCCGGCCGCGGTCACGGTCACGCAGGCGGTCGTTGGGCATGAACGAGGTCAGCACCTCGCCGCGGCCGCCGTTGTAGAGGTAGCGGAACTCGTTGTCGAGCAGCAGGCCGCGCCGGCTCATGTAGCGCGGGGTCAGCGTGTCGTCGTAGTTCGGCGCCAGATTGAAGTAGATCGGCTGGGCGTAGTCGAAGCCGTTGCGCCCGGACATGCCCAGCTGCGGGAACAGCAGGCCGGTCTTGCGGCGGTCATCGATCGGGAACTTGAAGTACGGCGCCCACAGCACCGGCACCTTGCCGATGCGCAGCACGGCGTTGCGCGCGGTGCCGAAGCCCTCGTCGTTGTCCACTTCGATCTGCGGCGCCGACAGCTTCCACACCGGCTGCGAGGGGTCGCAGGTGGTGTAGGTGGAGCGGTGCATCTGGCCGACCGCACCCTGCAGGTCGACCGACTCGGCATCGCCGTTGCCCCGGCGCGACACCAGCTGGTACTGGATGTCGGTGATCTTGTGGGTGTCGCTTTCCTGGTTGCCCTCGGCACGCTTGGCGACCATCCGGATCGACCCGTCCTGGTAGCGGACATTGCCGTCGGCGATGTAATTGCCGGTTTCGGTGTCGAAGCTGAGCTTGTCGGTACCGACGAACTGGTCACCCCGGCGCAGCGCCACGTTGCCCTCGTACTGCGGCACGGTGGTGGTGCCCAGCAGCTGGTCACCCTCGATGTCGGTCGGCTGCTGCTCGCGCGCGGCGGCGGCGCTGGCCTTGTCCTGGCCGGGGACCGGGGTCGGGGCGTCGGTGAACGCGGGGATGACGTCGGTGGCCGGGCACAGGCCCCAGTTGAGCGGCTTTTCATCGGCCATCACCGGCAGGCTGATGGCGATGCTCAGAGGCAGGGGAAGCAGGCGGAGGGCTCGGCGCACGCGGTTCGGATTCGGGCGAAAACGGACGGTAGCTTGCCCCATCCCTTGCATAGGGGCAATGAAGGGCGCCGGTGGCCGCCGGTTCGGGTTCATCCGGACGTGCCACCGCTGGCCGCCGAGATCAGGGCCTGGACATGGGCCACGCTGCACTCGGCCAGTGCCTGCAGGTCATAGCCGCCCTCCAGCATCGAGACCACCCGGCCGGCCGCATGGCGCCGTGCCAGCGCGTGCAGTTCACCGGTGATCCAGGCGAAATCGTCGGTTTCCAGCATCAGGTCGGCCTGCGGATCGCGCAGGTGGGCGTCGAAGCCAGCCGAGATCAGCAGCAGCTGCGGGCGGAAGTCGTCGATGGCCGGCAGCATCTCGTCGGCCCAGACGTTGCGGAAGCGGAAGCCCCCGCTGCCGGGGGGCAGCAGGATGTTCATCAGGTTGCCGGCGCCACGGTCGCGGCGCAGGCCGGAATTGGGGAACAGGCCGGCCTGGTGGGTGCTGTAGTACGAGACCCGGGCATCGTGCTGGAAGATGTCCTGGGTGCCATTGCCGTGGTGCACGTCGAAATCGACCACCGCGATCCGCTCCAGGCCATGACGGTCGCGGGCGTAGGCGGCGGCGATGGCGATGTTGTTGAGCAGGCAGAAGCCCATCGCCGTGCTGCTGGTGGCATGGTGGCCGGGCGGACGCACTGCGCAGAAGGCCAGAGGGTCGTCGCCCAGCATCACCGCATCGACCGCGGCCACGCCGGCACCCGCGGCGTGCACGGCGGCACTGGCCGAGCCGGGCGAGGTCCAGGTGTCCATGTCCAGCTGGCGCAGCGGCGCGGTCTGCGGCTGCAGCACGAAGTCCAGCAGGGCGCTGTCGTGGACCCGGGTCAGCTCACCGAACTTGGCCGGCGGCGCCTCGCGCCAGTCCAGCTGGCCGGGGAAGGCCGCATGCAGCGCATCGAGTACGTACTGCAGGCGTTGCGGGCACTCCGGGTGGCCGGGGCCGGGGTCGTGCAGCAGGCAGGACGGATGGGTGTAGACCAGCATCGTGCCGACTCAGCGCTGGCGCTGCTGCGGTTGCCACAGCGCCTCGCCCTGGCCGTCGGCACGGGCCAGCACCCGGGCCAGCACGAACAGCAGGTCCGACAGCCGGTTGAGGTACTGCAGCGCCTCGCTGCGCACGGCTTCGTGGCGGGCCAGGGTGACCGTCTCGCGCTCGGCGCGGCGGACAATGGTGCGTGCCAGGTGGCAGCGTGCAGCGGCCTCGCCCCCGGCCGGCAGGATGAACTCCTTCAGCATCGGCAGGCCGGCGTTGTAATGGTCCAACTGCTGCTCCAGTGCCGACACATCGGCGGCGTGGATCGCGGCGTGGCCGGGGATGCACAGCTCGGCACCCAGGTCGAAGAGCTGGTGCTGCAGGTGCACGACCAGCGCGCGCACGTCTTCCGGCAACGGAGCCGCCAGAAGCAGGCCGAGCGCGGCGTTGGCCTCGTCGACGGTTCCGTAGGACGCCACCCGGGCGTCATCCTTGGCGACACGCTGGCCGTCACCGAGGCCGGTACTGCCGTCGTCGCCGGTGCGGGTGTAGATGCGCGAGAGGCGATGACCCATGGCGTGGCTCAGTGCCGGATGTCGCGGCGGGCCTGCTGGAGCTTCAGCACCTGCTCCACGGCCAGCTGCAGCGCGGCAGCCAGCGCCACGTAGATGGCGGTGGTGCGCAGGTAGGGGCCGAACCACTGCGCGTAGTTCTGCGCCCAGCCGGCCAGGGTCGGCTCGGCCACGTTGCGGCTGCTCCAGTAGAAACCGCCCTGCGCCAGCAGGTGGCAGACCGCCACCGAAGCGACCAGCAGCAGTGCGCCCTTGGCCAGCACCGGCCAGCGTGCGGTCTGGTAGTTGCGGCCCAGCAGCATGCCGCCGGCCCACAGCGAGAAATAGGCCGGCAGCAGCAGCCAGTAGCCCGGCGACACGCAGTAGTGCTGCCAGAAGTCCAGGCCGCTGCTGCGGATCACGATCCAGTCCACCAGCACCGCGAACACCATCAGCAGCGGGAACGCCCAGCGCGTCCAGCGCGCCAGGTAGAAGCCACCGATGAAGAACACCGCCCACGAGGCATCGGGGATGGCCGCGAAGTGGTTGACCCGGGTCGCTGCCAGCACCAGAACGAGCACGGACAGGACGAAGGCGCGGTTGGCAGTGTCGGACATGGTGGCGGGCCCGGAGCGGATTCAGGTTTCATTCTAGCCCGCCGCGCGGGTTGGCGCAGGAGCGGCCGTTCGGCGTACAGACGGGGCGAGCGCGTATCATGAACGCATGAGTGAACGACATGACGTGCTGATTGTCGGTGGTGGCCTGGTCGGCGCCAGCCTGGCCATTGCCCTGGACCGCCTCGGCCGCGACGTGGGCCTGCTCGAGGCAAGCCCGGCCGGCGAGTTGCCGGCGGTGTTCGACCAGCGCAACCTCAGCTTCGCCGCAGCCACCGTCAACGCACTGACCGCGCTGGGGGTGATGCAGAAACTGGCGATGTCGCCCGGCCCTATTCGCCGCATCCACGTCAGCCGCGCCGGCGATTTCGGCCGTGTACAGCTGGAAGCGGCCGATTACGACCGGCCGTGGTTCGGCCAGGTGGTGGTCGCCCGCGACTTCGGCCAGGCGCTGGAAGCGCGCCTGCAGGAGCTGCCTCGGCTGCACCGTTACCGACCGATGCGGTTCCTGGGGCTGGGCGAGGTGGTTGACGGCTACCGCCAGGTGCGGGTGGCCGACGCGGCCGGCGAGCGCGTGCTGCTGGCACGGTTGGTGGTCGGTGCCGATGGCACGACCAGTGGCGTGCGTGGTGCACTGGGCATCGAGGTCGACCGCCATGATTTCCAGCAGACCCTGTTCGTGGCCCGCGTGCGCAGCCAGCGCGCGCCGGACGGCACGGCCTGGGAGCGCTTCACCGATACCGGTCCGACCGCGCTGCTGCCGCGGGGTGACCGCCACTTCGGCACCGTGCATGGCGTGGCACGCGACCAGGCCGATGCCGTGATGGCGCTGGACGATGCGGCCTGGCTGCAGCGCCTGCAGGATGCGATCGGCTGGCGTGCCGGCCGTCTGCTCGAATCCGGCCCACGCAGTGCTTATCCGCTCATCCAGGTGCTGTCGCGCGCGCTGGCCGGTGAGCGCACGGTGCTGCTCGGCAATGCCGCGCAGACCATTCACCCGCTGGGTGCACAGGGCTTCAACCTGGGCCTGCGCGATGCGCTGACCCTGGCCGAGCTGCTGGAAGATTCCATCGATGATGCCGGCAGCGATGCGCTGCTGCAGGCCTATGTCGCGCGCCGCGAGGAGGACCGCCGGCAGACCGTGGCGTTCTCCGGAGGCCTGGCGCGGCTGACCAGCAACCCGGCACCGCTGATGCGGCCGCTGCGTAGCCTCGGCCTGGTGGCCGCACAACGTGCTTCGGTACAGTCGATGCTGGTCGGTGGCGCGATGGGCTTCCGTGGCGAAGTGCCGCGGTTGTGCCGCGGAGAAGCTGCATGAGCCGCCGCGCGCGCCTGGATGTGGCCATCGTCGGCGGTGGCGTGGTCGGTGCCGCGTGCGCGCTGGCGCTGGCCGACGCCGGGCTGTCGGTCGCGCTGGTGGAAGGCCGCGAACCGGCGCCGTGGCAGGCTGCGCAGCCGGACCTGCGGGTGTTCGCCTTTGCCGCCGACAACGTGCAGCTGTTGAACCGCCTGGGCGTGTGGCCGGCGATCGCGCAGGCCCGCGCGTGGCCCTACCGGCGCATGCAGGTGTGGGACGCGGCCGGTGGCGAGGATCTGCTGTTCGACGCCGATCGTTTCGGTCGGCGCGAACTGGGCTACATCGTCGAGAACGGCCTGCTGCAGGACCGCCTGTGGGCGGCGCTGCCGGCCGCGGGCGTGCAGCTGCATTGCCCGGCACGGGTGGAAGCGCTGGAGCAGGACGAGGACGGCGTGCGCCTGCGCCTGGACGACGGTCGTCGCCTCGAAGCGTCGTTGGCGGTGGCCGCCGACGGTGCCGAATCGACCCTGCGCCAGCTGGCCGGGATCGAGGTGGAAAAGCATGACTACCACCAGCGTGGCGTGGTGGCCTATGTCGACAGTGAACTGCCGAACCAGGCCACGGCCTGGCAGCGCTTCCTGCCGACCGGGCCGTTGGCGTTGCTGCCGGTGGCCGAACGCCGCAGCTCGATCGTCTGGACCCTGCCGGAGGACGAGGCTGCGCGCGTGCTCGCCTTGGACGAGGAGGCGTTCAACCGGGAATTGACCCGCGCCTTCGCTGCGCGGCTGGGCGAACTGCGCCTGGCCTCGCCGCGCGCGGCGTTCCCGTTGCGCCGCCAGCTGGCCCGCCACTACGTGGCCGGCCGTGTGCTGGCATTGGGAGACGCCGCGCATGTGGTGCACCCGCTGGCCGGGCAGGGCGTGAATCTGGGCCTGCGCGATGTAGCCGCTCTGCAGCAGTGGCTGGCGCCGTCGGCAGAACGCCGCGGCCAGCCGCGCCTGTCGCCGCAGCGCCTGCAGCGCTGGGCCCGCGAACGGCGCAGCGACAGCCACATCGCCGCCTACAGCTTCGATGCGATCAATCGCCTGTTCTCCAACGATGAGATGCACCTGACCCTGGCCCGTGGCCGCGCGCTGGGTTGCGTGGGCAAATGGCCGCCGCTGGTGCAGGCGTTCTGGAAGCGCGCCGCTGGGGTGTAAGCGGAATACATGCCGCACGACGCTGCGGGCGTCGCTGGCGTGTTACCAACCACGGGACGCCGCTCTGGTAGGTGCCAACCTTGGTTGGCACGCTTCCGGCATCGGTGAACAAAAAAGGGGACGGAGGGGATTAAGTCGTTTGTGGCACAAACGACTTAATCCCCTCCGTCCCCTTTTTCAGTCGACCAGCCAGCCGGCCAGGTCGGCACGGTCCAGCTTGCCGCGGTGCTTGCGGTCCAGCGAATTGAACTCATCGGCCAGCGCCGGATTCGCCTGCGCTTCCTCACGGCTGATGAAACCATCGCCGTTCACGTCCAGCGCAGCGAAGTGGATGCGGTACTGGCCAACCACGCTGCTGGGCTCCAGCGAACGCACCGTCACCTGCGCCTCGCCGGCCGGCTGTGCAATCTCGACGCTGCCGCTGATCCGGCCCGCATCAAGCGATTGCTGGCGGATCGCGCCGCCGGTGGGGCCCAGCGGCTGGCTCTGCGCCGGGGTGTGCGGCAGCTGCTGGGCCATGGCCGGTGCGGCTGCCAGCAAAGTGATCAGCAGGGTGAGCGAGTGGTAGCGCATGGTTCCGTTCCCCGGTAGCGCCGGGCCATGCCCGGCGGATGCAATGGGTTCAGCGCAGCGGCGAGGCCAGCACCGTGATTTCTTCCCGATCGTGATACAGCTGCTTGGCGCGCACCACCAGCGGCTTGCCGGCCTGGTCCTGGAACAGGTCCAGGCACAGCCGGGTCTCGTCCCAGCGCTTCTTCATCGGCAGCTTCAGGTTGAAGATCGCGTGCCGGCACCAGCCTTCTCGGAACCAGGTGGCCATGCGCTCGGCCACGCGGCGCGGCTGCTCGACCATGTCGCAGACCATCCAGTCCAGCGGCTGTTCCGGGTGCCAGTGGAAACCGTCGGCGCGCAGGTGCTCGACCAGCCCGGTGTCCAGCACGTGCTGGCGCAGCGGGCCGTTGTCGATGCTCAGTACGTGCATGTGCTGGCGGGTCAGCACCCAGGTCCAGCCGCCGGGTGCGGCGCCGAGGTCGGCCGCGCGCATCCCTGGCTTGGCCAATGCCTCGCGTTCTTCCGGCGTCAGCAGGGTCAGCAGCGCTTCGTCCAGCTTCAGTGCCGAACGCGAGGGGGCCTCGGGCAGCAGCTTCAGGCGCGGAATGCCCAAGGCCCACGGTGCGCTGTCGGCCGGGTCGGCCACGCAGACGAAGGCATGGGTGCCGTCGACGAACACCACATGCAGGCGCGGCAAGCGGTTGTTCGGCTTGTCGCTGAGTTTGCCAGCCTTGCGCAGCGCTGGGCGCAGCGCATTGCCGAAGGCACGCGCCAGGCCCGACAACGGCTTGCCGGCGTCAGAATCGGGATGTTCCACCCACAGGTCGCCGAAGCGCGGCGCATCGGCCAGCACCTCCAGCATCGGCGTGATGCGGTCACTCGGATCCAGCTGCGGCAGCTCTGCCAGTACCACCAGCTTCTGCCGCGCGAAGATCAGCTCGCGCCAGCGCAGGCGGGGCGCCAGCGCGGCGGCTTCGTCGCACATGAACAGCACGTAGCCATCATTGCGCTGGGTGCGTGCATAGCCGGCGAAACCGGCTTCACCGGCGCGGAACTGCAGCTCGCCGGCCAGCTCGGGCTCGAAGCCCTGCCGGCACAGGCACAGCAGGCCGATGCCGGTTTCAGTAACGGGCGCCATCGCTTTCCCCATAGGCGCGCAGCACGCTGCGCGCGGCGTCGCGGTTCAGGCCCTGCACCACTTCGATGCCGCGCTTGTTGAGCTCGCCGACCCAGTCCGCCGGCAGCGGGCCTTCATCGAACGGGGTCAGTTCTTCGACGTCGGCCGAGTTGGCGCCGATCAGCAGGCGGTCGATGCCGGCCCACACGGTGGCGCCGTAGCACTGGCAGCACGGCTGCGAGCTGGTGGCCAGGGTGACCGGCGACAGCACTGCGTTCAGGCGCGGGGTCTGCAGGCGCTGCTGGGCCAGCATGTAGGCCATGTTCTCGGCGTGCGCCAGTGAGGTCGCGTGCGGCATCACCCGGTTCACGCCGGCGGCGATGACCTTGTCATCCGGGCCGAACACCACGGCGCCGAACGGGCCGCCACTGGCGTGTTCGACGTTCAGCCGCGACAGCTCGATCGCCAGCGCGACCTTGGCCTCATCGCCCGGATATCGACGATCCAGGTCGATCTGGTCGTGGATCCAGGCGGGAAGGGTCAGGTGGACTTGCGCGTACAGCATCGCGGGGGTGCCTCGTGTGGGATGGAAGAAAGTGCGGTTGCTTGGGAAACCGGCGCGCAGTGTAGCCGCACCGGCCTGTACCGGGCGTGGGCAGGTCAGCCGGGTGAGCCGGTGCGGATCACCACGTACTGCTTGCGGAATTCCAGCCCGGCCTGCGGCCAACTGGCGGCATAGGCGCGCAGCAATGGCAGGGCAGCAGCGAAGTCGTGGCCATTGACCCGGCAATCGGCCTCGCACAGGCCATCGGCATCGCGCGAGGCGAACAGGCGGATGGCAAGGAACTGGCGCGCCTTCAGCAGGTCGTCGAAGGCCTCCATGCTGCGGGTGAACAGGCAGCAGGGGCAGGAGCCATGATCGTCCTCGCTGCAGGTGGAGGCATCCACTTCCTGTGCACGGTAGTGCGCCAACGGCCCCAGCACCACGGTACGCTCGTGTTCCTCGCCATCGTCACCGGCCGGATAGGTCAGGCCCATCATCGGCAGGCCCTGCGCGTCGTCGGCACCCACTGCGGTCTGCAGGGTAGCCAGGTCCACCCGCACCCAGGTCTGGAAGCCGGACAGCAGCGACGCCTGCTCATCGGCACCGTTGGCGTGCTGGTACTCGAACAGGCCATCGGCGAACAGGCTGGGATGCTGCGCCTCGATGACCGTGGAGGTCTGCCAGCCACCGTTGTCGCGCGCGTGTGCCGCCATCGCATGCGGGGTCAGGCGCAGGCCGCTGTCCAGCAGCAGCGCGTTGCCGTCGACGCGGCTGGCGATGCCGGCGTCCTGCAGGACCTGCTGCAGCAGCGGGAGGAGGGCGGTGGACGTCCTGGTCATGTCAGGCCTGTGGATGGATCGGGTGGAGCATCCAGGCCGGGCCTGGTGCTAGTGATCGAGTGCTTCGCGTTCTGCGCGATATCGCCGTGCGTCGGACTGCTGCTGCGGATCGTTGCCATGATCACGCAGCCAGGTATCCAGCTCGCGGCGATAGTCCGCGCGGAAGTCGGCATTGCCTGGGCTGAAGTGCAGCTTGCGTGCCGCGACCTCCACCCGCTCGCGCGCGCTGGCACGGGCCTGGGCGATGCCGTGCGGTGATTCGTTGGTGAGGATGACGAAGTTGCGCGGAAAGCCCGGGGTGTACTTCACCACGAACGGCTGGTCCTGCGCCGGGATGCGGATCGCGTTCTCCAGCGGCCACAGCGAGGCGGTGTTGGTATGGAACACCACCTCCACGTCGCGGCCCTCTGCGGTGCGCAACACCGCTTCGTAACGCCAGATGTACTGTTCGTTGAGCGTGGAATTGGTTTCCTCGGCCTTCACGATCACCGCTTCACCGCGCTCGCCCACCGCATTGAGGAAGGTGGCGTTGAGGAAGCTGCCGAGGAAGATGTTGAGCATCGCCAGCGGAAACACCACGATGGCGTAGACCGGCGAACGCCGCCACCACGAGACCAGCCCGGCCAGCACCATTGCTGCAAAGAACGTCAGCAGCGGATGCTGCGAGATGAACCAGAGCAGGGCGGACAGGGCGGTGATCATCGTCGCGGTCGTGCGGGCGCCGTGCCGGCGCCCGCGCAGGTCCTCAGGCCGACCAGGTGTCGCGCAGGGTCACGCTGCGGTTGAACACCGGCTTGGCCTCGGTGTGGTCGCGGCGATCGGCAACGAAGTAGCCGGTGCGCTCGAACTGGAACGACTGCTCCGGCGCGGCACTGGCCGCGGCCGGCTCGACATAGCCGGTGACGGTGCGGCGCGATTCCGGGTTGAGGTAGTCGCGGTAGGTCTTGCCTTCCGATTCGTCGTCCGGGTTGGGCACCGAGAACAGGCGGTCGTACAGGCGGATCTCGGCCGGCACGCCGTGCACGGCGCTGACCCAGTGGATGGTGCCCTTGACCTTGCGGTTGGCACCTTCCATGCCCGGACGCGATTCCGGATCCAGCCAGCCGCGCAGCTCGGTGATGGTGCCGTCGGCATCCTTGATCACTTCATCGCAGCGGATGATGCCGGCACCGCGCAGGCGCACTTCGCCGCCCGGGACCAGGCGCTTCCAGCCCTTCGGCGGCACTTCGGCGAAGTCCTCGCGGTCGATCCACACCTCGCGCGCGAACGGCACCTGGCGGCTGCCGAAGCTCTCGTCCTTCGGGTGGTTGCTGAAGGTCAGCTGCTCTTCGTGGCCTTCCGGCAGGTTGCCCAGCACCAGCTTGACCGGATCGACCACTGCCATGCGGCGCGGTGCGGCGCTGTCCAGGTCTTCGCGCAGCGCGCCTTCCAGCACGCTGAAGTCGATCAGCGAATTCTGCTTGCTGATGCCCACGCGCTCGGCGAACAGGCGCATCGCCGCCGGGGTGTAGCCACGGCGACGCAGGCCCTGCAGGGTCGGCATGCGCGGGTCTTCCCAGCCGTCCACCAGCTGTTCGGTGACCAGCGCCATCAGCTTGCGCTTGCTCATCACCGTGTAGTTGATGTTCAGGCGCGAGAACTCGATCTGGCGCGGCTTGGCCGCTTCGCGCGGCAGGCCGGCGTCGACCAGCGGCTGGGTCAGCGCGTCGTCATGGGCGAAATCGACGTTGTCCACGCACCAGTCGTACAGTGGGCGGTGGTCTTCGAATTCCAGCGTGCACAGCGAGTGGGTGATTCCCTCGAGGGAATCGCCCAGCGCATGGGCGAAATCGTACATCGGGTAGATCGGCCACGCGTTGCCGGTGTTCTGGTGCTCGACGTGCTTGATGCGGTACAGCGCCGGATCGCGCAGGTTGATGTTGCCGCTGGCCATGTCGATCTTGGCGCGCAGGGTGCGCGCGCCATCCGGGAATTCACCGGCGCGCATGCGGCGGAACAGGTCGAGGTTTTCCTCGACGCTGCGGTCGCGCCACGGCGACGGGCGGCCCGGCTCGGTCAGGGTGCCGCGGTAGGCGCGCACTTCCTCGGCCGACAGGTCGCAGACGTAGGCCTTGCCCTGTTCGATCAGCTTCTCGGCGGCCAGGTAATAGGTCTGGAAGTAGTCCGAGGCGTGGCGCAGCTCGTTCCAGCTGAAGCCCAGCCAGCGCACGTCGTCCTGGATCGCGGCCACGTACTCCGGGTCTTCCTTGGCCGGGTTGGTGTCGTCGAAACGCAGGTTGCAGACGCCGCTGAACTCACCGGCGATGCCGAAGTTCAGGCAGATCGACTTGGCATGGCCGATGTGCAGGTAGCCGTTCGGCTCGGGCGGGAAGCGGGTCTTGATCGCCTGGTGCTTTCCGCTGGCCAGGTCCTCGCGCACGATCTGGCGGATGAAATCGCGCTTTTCGTGGCTGTCGGCGGGGGTCTCGGGGCTGGCGGGGGTGTGCTCGGACATGAGTCTGGGGCGAAAAAGGGCAGAAAGACCAACAGTCTAGCGCGTACAGGCCAAGGCTGCCCGGTGGCGTCTGGGGCTGGCGGCCAGCGGCCGGCACTACCAACCCGTCTTCCGGTAGCGCCGGCCGCTGGACGGCAGAACGGTCATTCGCCGTCAACGGCGGCATTCAGCGCCCGGGCGTATGCTGGACCCTTGCCCCGAGGAGCCGCCACATGCACATCGTGTACAAGGCCGACAACCTGTTCGACGCCCACCTGGTCAAGCACGCGCTGGAAGATGCCGGCATCCCGGCCTTCGTGTTCGGCGAGTCGTTGCTGGGCGGCATGGGCGAGCTGCCGCTGTTCGGCGTGCTGCGGGTAGGTATCCCCGACGCGGCGCGGCCGCAGGCCGAAGACATCGTGGCGGCGCTGGACTTGGGCCACGCGCCGGACGCCCCCATTTCAGATGCAGACGACATAGCCGGCCTTCCGGCGTAGGAGCGCATCATGTTGGGAATTGGCCAGGGCATCCTCGGCATCGGCGCCTTCAAGCAGCGCCTGCCGCGCCCGGAAGAAGCACTGCCGGGGCGTGACCAACCGCTGCCGCTGCACAGCAACCAGCACTTCGTGAACAGCCATCCGCTGAAGGACCGCTTCGCCGGCCTGCAGCAGATCCGTTTTGCGCTGGGCTGCTTCTGGGGCGCCGAGCGCAAGTTCTGGACCGAGCCGGGCGTGTACAGCACCTCGGTCGGCTATGCCGGCGGCATCACCCCGAACCCGACCTATGAAGAGGTCTGCTCGGGCCTGACCGGCCACACCGAAGTGGTGCAGGTGGTGTTCGACCCGGCGGTGGTGAGCCTGGAGCGGCTGCTTCAGCTGTTCTGGGAGAGCCACGACCCGACCCAGGGCATGCGCCAGGGCAACGACACCGGCACCCAGTACCGCTCGGCGATCCACGCCACCGACGAGGCCCAGTACAAGGCCGCGCTGGCCAGCCGCGAGGCTTACCAGGCCCAACTGGATGCGGCCGGTTACGGCCCGATCACCACCGAGATCGTGTATCCGGCGCCGGCGTACTACTACGCCGAGGATTACCACCAGCAGTATCTGGCGAAGAACCCGAACGGTTACTGCGGCATTGGCGGCACCGGCGTGAGCTGCCCGATCGGGTTGGATGTGGAGGTGCCGCGCTGACGCGCGGAGGTCCGCCTGCGGCGGGCAACGTCAACATCAACATCAACATCCAACGCGGCTCTGGGTTGATGATGGGTTGGCGGGACGGGGGCGGCTGGCAGGACACGCCGTAAACCCGTCCTTGGGGGCTCGATGGCGCCATCCATGGCGCCAACGGTCCTGCCAGCCGCCCCCGTCCCACCTTCGACAGTTTCCCGGTGACGGTGGGCAAGAGCATTGGGTTACTGACGAACTGATGGAAAACAAAAAGGACGCGGCGTTCGCCGCGTCCGTTTTGTTTGGTTCTGCATTGCCCTTGTAGAGCCGAGCCATGCTCGGCTCCGAGCAAGCGAAGCGCGCGACCCGCT
>NZ_JASJSI010000006.1:0-92746 GCF_030237085.1 Stenotrophomonas maltophilia group sp. Smal32 | reverse complement strand
CGGCGCAGGCCAGCGACAGGGCAAGCACAAGGGGGCGGGGGCACAGCATCGGGGGCTCCAGGGGTTGACGCAGAGCGTCGTCATCCTGGGTAGACGCGGAACGAGGGCCGATGTCAGGGTGCACCGCGTTGTTCCCGTCGCGGCGGCAGCCACACCTGCATTCCTGCGCCGATCCGCAGCACGCGCACATGCAGCTGCGCGGCCAGCTGGTCGCGGTTGCCGGCCGCATCATCAGCACTGCCGAGCAGAGTGACCGGCTGCTGGCGCAGGCGGGCGCCGACAATCCAGGTGCGCCCGCCATGCCAGCGATCCAGGCCCTGGGTCACCTCGGCAAGCGGAGCGGACACCCAATGCAGCCGTCGCTCGCGCCAGGCCATCGCACCTGCATCGGCGGCATGCGGCAGGGCCGCCGTCTTTCCGTCGAAGCGCAGCTGCTGCCCTTCGGTGGCCTGCAGGTTGCCGCTGCCGCCGTCCACGCGCACGCGATGCTCGGTGACCGTGACCACGCTGTCGTCACGCTGCACGGCCAGATCAAACGCGGTGCCCAGCGCGGTGACGGTACCGTGCGGTGTGTGTACCTGAAACGGTCGCGCAGCGTCGACGCTGACCTGGAACCAGGCCTGGCCGCGCTCCACCTGCAGCTGGCGACGCTGTGCGTCGATGCGGACATGCACTTCGCTGCCCGGCGACAGCAGTACATGCGAACCATCCGCCAGGGTTTCGTCACGGATCTCGCCGGACGCGGTGCGCAATACCTGCGCAGCAGGCGGTGAGGCATGGCGGCTGTACAGGCCGAGCGCACACAGCAGCAGCACCGCAAGGCCGGCTTCACCCAGGCGGCGGCGCTGCCGTCGTTGTTGTTGCCGCTGCAGGCTGGGCATCGTCGCACCGGCCTGCCACAGCTGCTGCAGGTGCAGGTACTGCGCGGCATGGCTTGGATCGGCCCGGCACCATTGCTCGAACGCGTTCTCGTCGCGGTCGCCGTCGTGCCCATCCAGCCACCAGCGGGCAGCTTCGCGCGCAATGGCCTCCTGGCTCATGCGCCGGGTACCTGCTGCAGGGCGACCAGGGCGCGCAGCAGATGGCCATGCGCGGTCTGCCGGCTGATGCCGAGCTGGCGGCCGATCTCGGCCAACGCCATCTGTTCCACGCGGGCCAGCAGGAACACCTGCCGCGCGCGCGGCGGCAACGCGGCGATGATGGCATCGAGATGGCGCAGCTGTTCGGCATCAAGCAGGCGCTGTTCCGGCAGGGGCGCAGGATCGGCGATGGCATGCAGCTGGGCATCCTCCAGCGCCTCTTCGCGACGACGCTGGCGTTGCCGATAGTGGTCGACGATCAGGTTGTGGGCAACGCGATACAGGTATGCACGGCCATTGCTCAGCAGACCGCTGGCGGCGACTTTGACGACACGCAGCCAGGTTTCCTGGACGACGTCATCGGCGTCGCTGCGTTGCGGGAGTTTACGGCGGACATGGGCGTGCAGCGGCCGGTAATGGGCCGCGCACAGATGCGCGACATCCGTCGGTTCGACAGGCGTGGACACGGGGCGGGCGACAACTGGGAAAGGGAACAGCCCGCGGCGGCAAGGGCAGCGGCTGCACCTTACAGCAAAAGAGAATCATTTGCATCCATGTGCGATGTGCGTCGACGGGTGGTGGTTGCCGCGTGGCAAGGTCAGCAGGCTGGAAAATTGGCATGCGGCCAGCACTACCGTGACGATCGTCAGAGATCGCGGTACTGGATCTGCGCGGCCAGCACACGCAGTCCGTCGGCATTGCTGGACAGGATGCGCTCTTCGCCGACCCCCTTCTGCCGCTTCAACTGGAAGCCCTGGTGGGCAGGCAGCTGCGCGGCGATGCTGTCCATGCGCTGCAGGGCATCAGGTCCGCTGCAGTCGAAGTGGCCCCAGTAGGCGCCGTTGCGGTGGATCTGCAACCGGTAGTTCATCGCGGTATCTCCTGCAGGTCCTGCAGCCAGTGGTCGAACATCGCGGTAGCGGCTGCGGCCAGTGGTGCGCCATAGCGGCGTGCCTGCGCGCGCAGGTCGTTGGGGTCGATGCCGGCCTGGGCCAGCTCCAGCGTGTGGCCGATCAGCCAACGCTCGAACTGGCGGGCATCCAGTTCCGGATGGCATTGCAGGGCCAACGCGTGCTGACCGATAGCAAAGGCCTGGTGGCGGCAGGCCGGCGTGCTGGCCAGGCGGCGTGCATCGGCTGGAAGCTCGAACGCCTCGCCGTGCCAGTGCAGTACCGGAATGCCCTGCAGTGCCTGCAGCGGCGAGCGCTGGCCCTCATCGGTGAGCAGCAGGGGCGCGAAACCGATCTCCTTGCCGCCACTGGGGGCAACGCTGGCACCCAGCGCTCGCGCCATCAGCTGCGCGCCGAGGCAGATGCCCAGCGTGGGCCGCTGCTGCTGCAACCGCGCCTTCAACAGCGCGATGCTGTCGTTGAGGAACGGGTAAAGATCAACATCGTTGACGCTGATCGGCCCCCCCAGCACCACCAGCAGGTCAGCCGCTTCGGCCGGATCGAGTGCATCTACACCAGCCTGCAGCACCTGCAGTTGCCAGCCCTGCGCCAACAGCAGTGGCTGCAGGGTGCCGAGGTCTTCAAAGGCAACGTGTTGCAGGACAACCGCGTTCTTCATGCCGGGGCTCCGTTGTTCGGCCAGTAGAAGCTGTCCGGAGTGGCGCGGGCGCCGAAGATGGCCTGGCCGACGCGGACTACGGTGGCGCCTTCCTCGATGGCCACTTCGAAGTCCCCGGACATGCCCATCGACAGCTGCGACAGGTCGATGCCGGGTGGGGCGGTATGCTGCAGCTGGTCGCGCAGTTCACGCAGGCGCACGAAGCACGCGCGCACACGTTCGACTTCGGGAGCGAAGATGGCCAGGGTCATCAGGCCGCGCACGCGTAGCCTGTCGAAGACTGGCAGCTGCTGCACGAAGGTCTCGACGGCGTCGGGTTCCAGGCCGTACTTGCTGGGTTCCGCAGACGTGTTGACCTGGACGAATACATCCAGTGTGCGATTTTCCAGCTGCAGGCGCTGCTGCAGCGCCTCGGCTACGCGCAGGCTGTCCAGCGCCTGGAACTCGCTGGCAAAGCGCGCCACGTAGCGTGCCTTGTTGGTCTGCAGATGGCCGATCACCGACCAGTGCACGCCCAGGTCGGCCATTGTCTCGGCCTTGCGCTGTGCCTCCTGCACCTTGTTCTCGCCCAGTTCGTGGCAGCCGGCGGCCACCGCCATGCGGATGCGGGCGTCATCGACGGTCTTGCTGACTGGCAGCAGGCGCACGCTGGCCGGATCCCGGCCTACGCGGGCACAGGCATCGGCGATGCGTTGTCGCACCGTGACCAGGTTGGCGGCGATCTGTTCAACAGACTGGGCGACGGGCCAGTCGGCGGCGGCAAGGGGCATGCGGGCACCTCCAATGCAGGGCGGCCAGGGTGGGATACACTGGCACAGGACAAGAATTATTTTGGCATAGGACAAAATGAAAATCACCGGGCATAGCGCCGAGTCGATCTTCGACAGCATCCGCGATGGCATCGGCAAGGGCCGTCTGCCAGCCGGCAGCGTGCTGCCGCCGGTGCGCGATCTGGCCGACCAGCTGGGGGTCAATCGCAACACCGTGGCCGCCGCCTACAAGCGATTGGATGCGGCGGGCCTGGCCAGCACCGCGGGCCGGCGCGGCACGGTGGTGCGTGGCCTGCCGCCGACGCTGGCCCGCGAGGGCAGTGTGCCCGGGCTGGCCCTGCATGACCTGGCCGGTGGCAATCCGGACCCGCGCCTGTTGCCCAGTCTGCGCCTGGCGCCGGCCGCGCCACGGCTGTATGGCGTGGGCACGGTCGATCCGCGACTGCAAGCGTTGGCGCGGGCCTCGCTGGATGTGGACTGCCCCGAGGGCTATGCGCTGGAACTGACCCATGGCGCGGTCGATGGCATCGAACGCCTGCTGGCGGCGTGGCTGCTGCCGGGCGATCGCATCGCGGTGGAAGATCCATGCTTCCTCGGCAGCCTCAATGTGCTCAATGCTGTGGGCCACGCGCCGTTGCCGGTGGCGGTGGATGAACACGGCATGCAGGTCGAATCGCTGCGGCAGGCGCTGGAGAGCGGCGCACGTGCGGTGCTGTTGACCCCACGGGCGCACAATCCGACCGGTGCCAGCCTGGATGCGAAGCGGGCACGCGCATTGCGCCAGCTGCTGGCCGCCTATCCGCAGGTGGCGGTGTTGATCGACGATCACTACGCACTGCTCTCGCAGCAGGCCTATCACTCGGTGCTGCCGCTGGATGGCCGGCGCTGGGCGCTGCTGCGCTCGCTGTCCAAGCCGCTGGGCCCGGACCTGCGGCTGGCCTGGCTGGCCTGCGATGAAGAGACTGCGATGCGGCTGCGGTTGCGGTTGGCGTCCGGTATTGGCTGGGTCAGTCACCTGCTGCAGGATGCGGCGACGTCGGTACTGGCGTCGGCGTCGCAACGGGCGAAGATCGTCTCGGCGGGGAAGTGTTACCAGCAGCGGTTGCAGTCGCTGCAGGAACTGCTGCGGGCGCGTGGCGTGCCGACGCCACAGCCGATGGAAGGATTGAACCTGTGGCTGCCGCTGCAGGCTGACAGCCATCCGCAGGTGCTGGCGCTGGCTTCGCGCGGATGGCATGTGCGCGCGGGCGAAGTGTTCGCGGTGGCAGCACCGGGGCATGGCCTGCGCCTCACCTGCGCGGCGCTGGGGGCGGCGCAGCTGCGGCAGCTGGCCGATGATCTGGCGGCGGTGTGTGGGGTTGTAGCGTCGAGCCATGCCGGACGTTGCTTCGCCTTTGTAGAGCCGAGCCATGCTCGGCTGCTGTTGATAGAAGCAGTCGAGCATGGCTCGACTCTACACAAGCAGGTCAGGGCGCGGCGTTCGCGCCCGGGCGCACGTAGTAGGACTGGCCACTGTCATCGACGAACATCAGCTCCGGCTTGCCCTGCCAGGACGTGAGCATGGCGCCGGTGTTGTTCTGGTGCTTGACCATCAGGCTGGCGCCACGGTCCGGGTTGGCGACGACCTTGAAGACTTCGGTGGTGCCGGTGGCATCGTCCAGAGTGAGCAGGGCTTCGCCGCCGCGGTCGCTGGTGCCATAACCGCCGCGCTCGGAACCGTCGGGCCCAAGCAGGATCAGGCCGGACAGCGCGGTGGCACGCGGGCCTTGGGTGCGGCCCTTGCTGAGGGGGTCCGGCACCGGCGCACCAAGGATCACCCGCGGCTGGCCGCCTGCGTCGCGGATGACGAGGCCGCGCGCTTCGATGATCCGCTCTGGCGATTGGCTGCGATGCAGGCTCCAGGCGGTCCAGCCGGAAACGAGCAGGGCAAGGGTCGAGACCACCAGGGTGGTCAGCAGCAGCGCACGGGGCATCGGGTCGTCCTTCCTTGGATGTGCCGACGATAGCGGATGCCAGCGGGAAAAGGCCAGTTCGTTGTGTGACGATGTGTATCGTCAGTGGAAATCGCGGCTGTGGCTGCGCAGTCCCTGCAGCAGCTCATCCAGGCAATGCATGCGCTGCACGATGACATGCTGCACGCCATCAACGCGTTCCAGGCGGCCATCGATCTGCATCAGCTGGGTGTCGACCAGCACCCGGTGCTGGCGGTCGGCCAGGTGGCGCCAGACCACCGCATTGACCATGCCGGTCTCGTCCTCGAGGGTCAGGAAGGTAACGCCACTGGCGGTCTGCGGGCGCTGGCGCATGCGTACCAGGCCGGCGATGCGCACGCGGCGGCCATGGCCGTGCCCCGCCAGTTGTGCGGCATCCAGGCAGCCACGGCTGCGCAGCTGCGTGCGCAGGAACGAGATCGGATGGCGGCCGAGGGTGGTGCCGGTGCTGCGGTAATCGGCCTGCATGTCGTCCCATGCGCTGGGCAGCGGCAACGGCACGCGGGCCTCGGCGGTGGCACGCGCCTGGTCGAACAAGGGCAACCGGTTCTCCACGCCGGAGATATCCCAGCGTGCGCGATGGCGATGGCCGCTGAGCCCACGCAGCGCACCGGCATCGGCCAGCAGGCCCTGGTGGCGGCGGTCCAGGGCGGTGCGCTGGCACAGGTCGCCGACGTCCTCGAACGGCCGCCGCGCGCGCTCGCGCATGATGGCCTGCACGGCCGCTTCGTTGCAGCCGTCGATCAGGCGCAGGCCGAGCCGGATCGACGCCGCGCCCTTGCTGAAATCCAGGGTGCAGTCCCAGTCGCTGTGGCGCACGTCCACCGGCAGCACGCGGATGCCATGGCGGCGTGCGTCCTGCAGCAGTTGATCGGGGCTGTAGAACCCCAACGGCTGGCTGTTGATCAGGCTGGCGGTGAACGCGGCCGGGTGGTGGCACTTCAGCCAACAGCTGGCATAGGTGAGCAGGGCGAAGCTGGCGGCGTGGCTTTCCGGGAAACCGTAATCGCCGAAGCCCTTGATCTGCTCGAACAGGTGCTCGCCATACTCGCGGCTGAAGCCGTTCTTCAGCATGCCGGACAGCAGCTTCTCGCGATGCGGTTCCAGCCCGCCACGGCGTTTCCAGGCCGCCATCGAGCGGCGCAGCGCATCGGCCTGGCCTGGTGTGTAATCGGCAGCCACCACCGCCAGCTGCATTACCTGTTCCTGGAACAGCGGCACGCCCAACGTGCGTGCGAACACGCGTTCCAGCCGTGATGGATAGAGCGGATTATCCGGATCGTTCAGCGCATCCGGGCCTTGCTCGCGCAGGATCCTTCGCCGCTCCAGATAGGGGTGCACCATGTCACCCTGGATCGGGCCGGGACGCACGATCGCCACTTCGATCACCAGGTCATAGAACTCGCGTGGCTGCAGGCGTGGCAACATGGCCATCTGCGCGCGCGACTCGATCTGGAATACGCCGATGGTGTCGGCGGCGCAGATCATGTCGTAGGTCGGACCGTCTTCATCGGGGATCGCATCCATGCGTCCTTCGTGCAGGCCGTGCTGCTTGAGCATCGCCAGGCACTTGCGGATGGCGGTGAGCATGCCCAGTGCCAGGCAGTCGACCTTCATCAGGCCGGTGGCATCCAGGTCGTCCTTGTCCCACTGGATGACGGTGCGATCGGCCATCGCCGCGTTCTCCACCGGTACCAGCGTCGACAGCGGATGTTCGGAGATCACGAAACCACCCGGGTGCTGCGACAGGTGGCGCGGGAAGTCGATCAGTTCGGCAGTCAGTGCCAGCAGTCGCCGCATCAGCGGTGTGTCCGGATCGAAGCCGCGCTCGCGCAGGGTCTCCGGCAGCGGTACATGACCGCCCCAATGGTCCATCGCCGCCCCCAGTTCGTTGACCTGGTCCATCGGCAGGCCGAGTGCGCGGGCGACGTCGCGGATCGCGCTGCGGCCACGGTAACTGATCGCCACTGCGGTCAGCGCAGCACGTTCGCGGCCATAGCGCTTGAACACGTACTGCAGCACCTCTTCGCGGCGCTCGTGCTCGAAGTCGATGTCGATATCCGGCGGCTCGTCGCGCTCGGCGGAGATGAAGCGTTCGAACAGCAGGTTGCTGCGCGCAGGATCGATCTCGGTCACGCCCAGCACGAAGCACACCGCCGAGTTGGCCGCCGAGCCACGCCCTTGGCAGAGGATGTCCTGGCTGCGGGCGAAGCGCACGATGTCATGCACGGTAAGGAAGTAGGAGGCGTAGTTTTTCTCCCGGATCAACGCCAGCTCATGTTCGATCTGCTTGCGCTGTGCGTCCTTGATGCCTTCTGGCCAACGCCAGGGAATCTTTTCTTCGACCAGCTCGCGCAGCCAGCTGTCCGGGTCATGCCCCTCCGGCACCAGTTCGCGCGGGTAGGTGTACTGCAGCTGCTCCAGGGTGAAGTGGCAGCGTTCTGCGATGCGCAGGGTCTCGGCCAGCAGTTCGGGCGGGTACAACTGGGCCAGTGCGCTGCGCGGGCGCAGGTGGCGCTCGCCGTTGGGAAACAGGCGCCAGCCGGCTTCGGCCACGCTGCAGCGATGGCGGATCGCGGTCAGCGTGTCCTGCAGGGCGCGGCGGCGTCGCACGTGCATGTGCACATCGCCACTGGCGACCAGCGGCAGGTGATGGCGTTCGCCGAAGGCCTGCAGCTGCTGCAGGCGGCGTGCGTCGTCGTGTTCGTGGTGCAGTTCCACCGCCAGCCACAGTCGATCATTGAAGCCGGCGCGCAGCAGTTCCAGATCGGTGGCGGCCGGTTGCCGGTCCAGCCACAGGCACAGCAGGCCGTCGGGCAGGCCGAGCAGGTCCTCGCGCAGGCAACGGTACTCGCCCTTGGCCGCGCGCCGCCGGCAGGTAGTGATCAACTGGCACAGCCCGGCATAGGCGGCCTGGTCGGTGCACAGCAGGGCCAGCTTGGGTCCGTCCTCGACCTGGAATTCGGCACCGACGATCAGCGCCACGCCATGCGCCTTCGCCGCCTGCCAGGCACGCACGATGCCGGCCAGCGAGCATTCGTCGGTGATCGCCAACGCGCGGTAGCCCTGGCCGGCGGCGCGCGCGAACAGCTCTTCGGCGATCGAAGCACCACGCTGGAAACTGAAGGCTGACAGGCAGTGCAGTTCGGCGTAGCCGGGCAGTTCGCTGTGCATGGCGGCTCAGCCGAACCAGCCGTGCAGCATCCACGGCGCATGCGGGTCATTGCGTGTGCGGAACGCCCAGCCGCGCTGGCCGTGTGCGGTTTCCACCACGTAGTAATCGCGGCGCGCGTCGGCCTGGTCCCACCAGCCCGATTCGATCCGCTCCGGCCCGGCGATGATGCGCAGGCGCGGATCACGCAGTGGTTGCGGGGTGTCCAGCAGCCAGCCTGGGCGCAGTGGCCAGTAAGCGGGCGGTTTGGTCGGGGGCTGGATACCACTGGCGCGTTCAGGGCGATGGTCGGCCTGTACCGCCAGCGGCTGCACGGCGTCATCGCCCAGCCGTGCGCGCAGGCGCTCACGCAGCTGGCTCCAGGGCATGGCCTGCGCCGGCCGGGTATCGAACAGGTCGCGTGCGGCGGGCACGAACGGCGGCAGCTGCTCGGCCTGCAGGCGCAGTGCGCGGCTGCCAGCGGGCAGGGCGAAGGCCTCCATGCGATTGCGCGCGATCTCGAACAGCAGTGTGGGATCGCGTTCGGGTGCCAGCAGGCCGATGGTCAGCACGCTGGCCGGCAGCAGGTCATGCTCGAAATGCAGGTCGAAGCGTTGCACGCCGCCATCGCGCGAGCACAGGAAGGCGGCCAGGTCCAGCAGCAGGCGACGCAGCGGGAACAACAGGGCCTGGCTGGATTCGATCTCGTATTCGAATTCGATGCGCGCATCGAACCGGTCCGGTGGCTGGTAGTAGCGCAGTGGCGCGGTGGGCAGCCCACGCAATGCATCCAGCTGCTGCAGTACCTCGGGGGCGAAGCGCCGGGCCAGGCTGTCGCGCGGCAGTTCGAGCACCGCACCCAGCGTGCGCAGTCCGGAGCGGCCCAGTACGGTCACCGCTTCGCTGGGCAGGCCGCAGCGCGGCAACGGCAGTTGTGCCAGCGCCGCCGGCAGCTGCTGCGCATCGATGCCGAGGCCATCGTGGACGTTGGCCAGCACGCGCGCGGCATGTGGGGTAGGTGCGGCCACCAGACGGTGACGGAAGCCAAGTTCGTGCAGTTCGTTGCGAAGCCGCTGCTGGATCGTCAGCCAGTCGCCGAACAGGGCGCGGCTGGCGCCGATCTCCAGCACCAGCGCATGCGGGAAATCGAGGCTGACCTGCGAGCTGTAAGCGTAGGCCCAGCTGGCCAGCAGCTGTCGGGTGTGCTGTTCGGCGTTGGGGTCGTAATCGTGCAGATGCAGGTCCTGCACCAGCACCTGCGCGGCCGACAGCAGCATGCCCGGGCGCAGCCCCGCTGCGCGGGCGGCCGGGCTGACCGCACGCAGCACGCGACGCTGTGCCGGCCCCTGCAGCAGCACCAGTGGCCGCTGCGGGTCCGGCTGCAGGCGCAGCACGCTGTCCAGCGCCAGCTGCGGCAACAACAGGCAGGCCCAGTGCATGGCGCGACCTCAGTGGACGATGGCCAGCGGCAACGGCTGCGCCGGCGGCAGACCGCCTCGGCACTTCAGCACCCGCACCTGGCCGTGGTCGAGCTGCAGGCGCAGGCTGGCCGGAGAGGGGTTGCGCGCCGCCTGCGCCTCGCGGAACACGAAGCCCAGGCACTGGCCGCTGTCGGCGGCCACCTGCAGGCGGCGCAGGGCGCGGTCGTCGGCCTGGTGTGGCCAGCACAGCACCGCCGCGCAGGCGGCAGAGCGCAGGCACTGCTCGGCGGCCCAGAGCGCTTGTTTCGGTGCGGCGTGGATGATCTGCAGCTGGGCCAGGTCCAGCCCGGCTGCCGCCCAGGCCGGGGCATGCGGGCGATAGGGCGGGGCGACCAGCACGATCGGGCGGTCGCGCTGGCTCAGCTTCGCCAGTGCGGGCCAGACCAGGGCCAGCTCGCCCACCCCGGGCGCGCCCTGCAGTACCTCGCACAGCCCGCTGGCCGGCCAGCCGCCGCCGGGCAGGCGCGCGTCCAGTGCCGGGTGGCCGCTGGCCAGGTGGTCGCTGGCCGGCCCCTGGCGGGCCGGGCCGCGCCACAGCTGGCGGCCGTCAAGCAGCCGGTCGAGGGCGACGACGGCACCCATCAGCCGGCCCTCCAGGGGAGGCGCCGGGCGGGCTGGAAACGGCAGGAACGGGCGGAGACGGCGGGCATGGCGCGAGTATCGACGGGCCGGTATCAGGGGCTGAGACCAGACATGCTACTCGCCTTGTGAGTAAAATTACTAATGAAATCGGAGGGTCCGGTTTCAGGTTGCTGAAGGGTAAAAAGGAGTGCCGACCAAGGTCGGCACCCACAGTTCCCGGTTACGGGCGCACTGGCAATGCCACCGGTCGCAGCGGTGCGGCATCGCCGCCGCGGATCTTCAGCGGGCCGCCGATGAAGGCGAACTCGTAGACCTTGTCGCGGGCCAGTTCGTCCAGCGCCACCAGCTCGATGATCGGCGCGCCCTGCTGGGCCAGCAGGTAGGTGTGCAGCGGCACGTAGTCGTCGGACACCTCCGAGGGGAAGGTCTCGAAGCTGAGGTTGTCGGCACCGACGATCATCGCGCCGCTGTCCTCGACCAGGAAGCGCGCCGCGTCCAGGCCCATGCCCGGCGGGTTGGCCATGTACGCCTTGGGCTGTTCGAACAGGCGCATGCGGCCGGTGCGGATCAGCACCACGTCGCCCTGCTGCAGTTTCACCTTCTGGCGTGCCAGCGCATCCTTCAGGTCCTGGCGGGTGACGCGGTAGCTGTCCGGCAGCATGTCCACGCCCTTGGCGGCGGCCACGTCGATCAGCACGCCCCGCGCGATCAGCGGCGGGAATTTCTCGATGCCGGTGACATTCCAGCCACGGTCGCCAAGATGCTTGTCGGCCTCGAAGCCGTTCCAGATCTTCCCGTGGATGCCGAAATGGTTCAGCGCATCGATGTGGGTACCGGTGTGGCTGTACATCGAGAACGCGGTGCCGGTGTAGCTGCGGGTGAGGTTCATGGTCTCGCCCACGCCCATCGGGTCGTCCATCACCGTGCCGCGCGGGGTGTGGGTCATCCAGAACTGGTAGTGCGGGTCGCCGGCATCCTGCCAGCTGGGCATGCCGACGTAGTACTCGGTGGCCAGGTCATAGGCCTTGCCGCCGCTGACCCGCGACAGGATCGCCGCGCGCGAGGCCTCGGTGATCAGGTTGAGGCGGCCGATCTCGTCCTTCGGCCCCCAGGGGCTGGTGCCGACCTGCTGGCCGGAGGGAACGCGTTCGTGCGCGGACACGGTGGTGGACGCGGCGGCGCCGGCCAGCAGCAGGGCCAGCGCGGTGGCCAGGATGCGTGGGGTCATGGGAAGTCTCCTTGCAGGGTGGGGGAGGGTGCGGCTCAGGCCGCGACCAGGGGCGCCAGGGCCTGGCGCAGGTGTGGCAGCGGCAGGGTCTGCAGGCGCAGGCCGTTGCCGCCGATCACGGTGGGTATGGAACGGATGCCAAGGGCAGCGGCTTCGGCACGATCGTCCTGCACACGCTGGCACACTGCGTCGCTATGCATGTGGTCAGCGAACGCGCCACGTGGGTGGCCCAGCGATTCGGCGATATCCAGCAGTACTTCGGCATCACCGATGTTGCGGTGCTGGTGCAGGTGCGCCCACTGCACGGCATCGAACATCGCGCCATGGGCGTTGTTGCCGCCCATCAATCCGGCGGCCTGGCAGGCCAGTGCGCCGAGCCAGCCGGAGGGATATTCGAAATCCTGTGCGCGCATGCCTTCGATATCGATGCGCGCGGTGTCTTCATGCGCGGCGCAGTCGGTCCAGTGGCGCAGGATGATCGCCTTGGCGCGCTCCATCGAGCCGAACACCTCCACCATCTGCGCGCGCGAGTCCTGCAGCACGAAGCTGCGGTGGCGCACCTGGATGCCGAGTTCGGCCGAGACCTGCTGCAGGCGCGGGGCCAACACGAAGCACCAGCCGCAGACCACGTCGTGGAAGAAATCGACCACCGGCACGGCGGTGGTGGGGGACGGAACGGAAGACATCTGCCTGCCATCGGTGAGAGGGGAGGCGGCAGAGTAGGCAGCGTGGCGTGGCTGAAACAGCGCGCCGCGGGCAGCTCAGTTTTCGCTGGCGGTTACGAATCCAGGCCGGCGCAGCCGGGCAGCTCGGCGTGCAGGAAATCGATGAAGGCACGCACCTTGGGCTGCAGGTGGCGCGAGGTGGGATAGACCGCATGCACGAAGCGCGGCGGATAGCGGTGGTCGGGCAGCACCTGCTGCAGTTCGCCACGGGCCAGCGCCGGTGCCGCCAGGAACGAGGGCAGCGCGCCGATGCCCATGCCGGCCACCAGCAGGTCGCGCAGCAGCAGGCTGTTGTTGACGGTCACGCGCGCTGGCAGGGTGATCGTCACCTGGCCATCCGGGCCGAGCAGCGGCCAGCTGCCGGGTGAGTCGGACAGGCTGTAGGCCAGCACGCTGTGGACCTGCAGATCGTCCACTGCCTGTGGTGCAGGGTGCTGCTGCAGGTAGGACGGCGCCGCGCACAGCACCTGCTGCAGCGAGGCCAGGCGGCGTGCCACCAGCCGTGAATCATCCAGCTCGGCACGCAGCCGCAGCGATACATCGAAACCCTCACCGACCGCGTCGAGCAGGCGGTCTTCCATCACCAGGTCCAGCGACAGCTGCGGATGCTGCTGCAGGAAGCGTGGCAGCAGCGGCGACAGCGTGCTCAGCGCGAACGACTGCGGCGCATTGACGCGCAGGCGTCCGGCCACCTCGCCACGCTGCTCGGCGATGCCGCGTTCCAATGCGTCCAATTCGTCGAGCAGGCGGCAGCATTCGCGGTAATAGGCGTGGCCGGTCTCGGTCAGGCTCATGCGCCGCGTGGTCCGCTGCAGCAGCACCACGCCCAGGTGGGTTTCCAGCGTGCGCAGCTGTTTGCTCAGCCCGGCAGGCGACATGCCCAGGTCTTCGGCGGCGCGGGCCAGCCCGCCGCGTTCGACGATGCGGCGGAAGGCACGCATCAGGTTGAAGGAATCCATGCCGGCCCCGGGCGCGATGAGGGCGCCATTGTAGAGCCGCGCCATGCGTGATGTGGGAAACGCGGCGCCGACCAAGGTCGGCGTCTACCCGGTGCGCGCGGGTTGCGCCGTTTGTTCAAGCCAGCACCCCATACGCGGCGCCAGCATGCAGGCCCCTCACTTTCCGGGTTGCCCATGAAGCACTGGATGCTCCGCCTGTATGCCCCGTTGTTCCTGCTGGGTTTCATTGCCGCTGCCGTCGTCTGGGTCGGCCACTGCCACGGTGACCCGCTGTGGTTGCTGGCCTTGCTGGCGGTCGCCATCGCGGTCTCGTTCGCCGCCGAGCGTGCCTGGCCGTACGACCCCGCGTTCAACCACGACCACGGCGACAGCCTGCGTGACACCCTGCATGCGCTGGTCAACGAAGGCCTGAACCTGCTGTCGATCGCCGCGGTGCCGTTGCTTGCGGCGATCATTCCGTGGCAGTTGTGGCCGGTGCAGTGGCCATTCGCGCTGCAGGTGCTGCTGACCATCGTCTGCGCTGATCTCGGCATCACCTTGGTGCACTACGCCAGCCATCGCATTGGCTGGTTGTGGCGGCTGCATGCGGTGCATCACAGCGTCACCCGCATGTATGGCTTCAACGGCCTGATGAAACACCCGCTGCACCAGGCGGCCGAAGCGGTGGGCGGCGTGCTGCCGCTGCTGCTGGTGGGCCTGCCGATGCCGGTGGCTGCGGTGCTGGCGTTCGCCATTGCCATCCAGCTGCTGCTGCAGCACTCCAACGTGGACATGCGCCCCGGCGTGCTGGGCCGGGTGATGGCCTGGGCGCCGCTGCACCGCTTCCACCACATGCGTTACGGCACCGCGGGCGACGTCAACTTCGGCCTGTTCCTGACCGCCTGGGATCACCTGCTGGGGACCGCCTTCGATGCGCCGGGCTATCGGCTGCGTCAGCACGACCTCGGCATCGGCAGCCAGCCGGACTATCCGCGCGATTACCCCGGGCAGCTGCTGGCGCCGTTCCGAGAACTGCCACATGGCGAGGTGCCGGAGCTGCCCGAAGGCCTGCGCAGGCGCGAATGATCGAACGTGTCAGGCCGCGTGAAGCTGCAGGCCCTGCAGCTGTGCGGCACCGATGCCGAACATGCGGCGCAGGCTGCGCGAGAGATGGGCCAGGTCGGCGAAGCCGGCGGCATGTGCACTGTCGGTCAGGCTGTGCCCCTGCAGGTGGTGCGCGAGCGCGGCACGCAAGCGTTGCCACAGCACCCAGCCGCGCAGGGTCACCGCCAGGTCAGACTGGAAACGCCGGTGCAGCTGGCTGGTCGACAGATGCGCCGCCTCGGCGATGTCGGCGGCCGGCACCGGGCCGGGCAGGTGCTGGGTGATACGGGCCAGCGCTGCCTGCACCCGCCGGTCCAATGGCTGCGCGCGGCTCAATCGCGGCAGCCAGTCCTGCAGTTCCATCGCAGTGTCGGGCAGCGCGTGCAGGTGCTGCTGGATCTGTTCGAGGTCGGCATGCGCCGGCTCAAGGAACACCGTGCAGCCCGCCTCCGGCGCCGACAGGATCGCGTGCGGCTGGAACGAAGGCAGCCACAGCCGCTGGCCCTGCTGGCGCACACCGTCGATTTCGACCCGCCAGGGAACATCCTCGCTCAACAGCAGCTGGTGGGCGTAGTGCGCATGTACATCGCTGTCACCGGCATGGCCCTGCAGCACGGCCACGTGAGCATCCAGCAGCAACGTGCCATTCCAGGGCAGGGCAGGGGAGGACATGGAGGGATTGTAGATCCACGCCATGCGTGGATGAATCTCCATCGAAATCGAATATTCCGAGAGTTGGACGAAGAGCAGCCGAGCATGGGCTCGGCTCTACAGCAGGCCGTGCGGGGAATTGTCGAAGGCGGGCCCATCCCGCCTACCCACAGGAGCCCGGCTGTTGCTTTGGCTTTGGCTGTCGCCTCTGCGGGTGCCGGGCGCCGCCCGGCCGAACCCTCACCGCCCCTGCGGATCCGGCCGGTGATGCACGTACTCGACCACCGTGCCATCGGGATGCACCGCGTTGAACGCCGCCCCGGTGGGTACCACCTGCAACGGGAAGATGATCTCGGCGCCAGCCGCGACCAGTTTGTCGTGATAGGGCCGGACGTCATCGACCAGCAGTGTCCCCGTGGTCGAAGTGAACGGTGCCAGCGCCGCCTCGCTGCCTTCGATCAGCAGGAACGCACCGACCATCGCCAGGCGCAGCCCGGCCTCCGGAAACGGGAACCCCGCATCGGCCACCACGCCCTGCAACTGCTCGTAGAAGGCCACGCTGCGCTCCAGCTCCCCCGGGGCCACGAACACCCGGATCAACACGCGCGGCGCGCGCTGGCTGGAGGTGTCACAGCGGTCGCGCCAGAGATGGTCGAAGTCGCGATGGACGGTCATGGGCTCGGTTCGTGGCCAGGGACCCTCATTATCGGCAGCCTCGCGCGGCGCGCTGATGACCGCCGGTGATGGCCTGATAACCGCTGGCCGGGTTGCCCCTGTGACTTAGGTCCTGTTGACAGGTGTGAACGCCCTCGCACAATCTTCACAGGATTGGGCCGCCCTGCGCGGCCTGGGCAGGCAGGTTGTCACGCCGGGAGGAGGGTCCCGCGCGCAGACCGGCCCGTCCATAGGCCTGCGGGACGTTGCCTGGCAACCCCTGCGCGGCATGAACGCTGCACCCTTCGGCGGCACTTTCCCTGGACCGATTGCCTTGGCAACGGAATTACGCCTGCCGATGAAAACGTTTACAAAGCCGCTTGCACTGTCCCTGGCCCTGTCTGCCGCACTGGCCGCCCCGGCCTGGGCCGACCCCGCCGCGTTCACTGTGCTGACCCTGGAACAGGCCCCGACGGACGAGGCGATGCCGGCCCTGGCCGCCCAGCTGAAGACCCTGCAGGTGGACGCGGTGAGCGTGCGCCAGGTGCAGCGCGGCATCGGCCAGGTCGATCCGCTGCAGGTGCTGGCCGATGGCCTGGGCTACGAGTACCGCTTCATTGCTGCCGGCAAGGACGATGGCCAGACCCAGCGCGGCCAGGCCGTGCTGACCCGACTGCCGATCGCCGCTGAATCCGGCCCCGACCAGCCGGGCCTGAACTACCTGCGCCTGGACGACGGCCGCCACACCGTGGCGGTCTATACCGATGCCGGTGCAGGTGCGGCGCAGCTGCCGGCGCTGGTCACCCGTTCGCGGCTGGGTGCACCGGCGGTGCTGCTCGGCGCGGTGGCCGGTGAATCGGCCAAGGCCGCAGGCTTCGATCCGGCGCGTGTGGCGTTGGAAGCCGATGCCAGCTATTTCAGCGATGGCTTCCAGGCCGCCAGCAGTGCGCCGTTCAAGGTGGAAGGCAGTACCCTGCGCGCCACCCTGCTGACCCTGGCCTATGCCGCCGACAAACATGGCGACAGGCCGTGGATGGACACCACCCTCAACGCCGATGCGCGCGCTGCGCTGCTGCTGAAGGCGATGACCGAGGACGAGAAGTTCCAGATGCTGCACAGCTATTTCGGGCTGGGCAAGGACGGTGGCCCGCTGCCGGAAGGCGCGGTCGGTTCGGCCGGTTTCGTGCCGGGCGTGGCGCGGCTGGGCATTCCGTCGCAGCAATCGGCCGATGCCGGCGTCGGCGTGACCAATCCCGGTGGTATCCGTCCGGGTGACTTTGCCACCGCCATGCCGTCCGGCCCGTCCACCGCCTCCAGCTGGAACCGCGATGTGGCCTTCGCCGGTGGCGCCACGATGGGCCGCGAGGCATGGCAGCAGCGCTTCAACATCCTGCTGTCAGGCAGCGTCAACCTGCAGCGCGACCCGCGCAACGGGCGCAATTTCGAATACGCCGGTGAAGACCCGCTGCTGGCCGGCTCGATGGTTGGCGCGCTGATCCAGGGCGTGCAGAGCCAGCACGTGATCTCCTCGATGAAGCACTTCGCGCTGAACGACATGGAGACCCGTCGCAACTTCCACGACGTGCGCATCGGCGAACAGGCCATGCACGAGTCGGACCTGCTGGCCTTCGAGATCGCGCTGGAGGCTGGCCGCCCGGGCGTGGCGATGTGCTCGTACAACAAGATCAACGGCACCTACGGCTGCGAGAACGGCTACCTGATGAACCAGGTGCTGAAGCAGGAATGGAAGTTCCCCGGTTTCGTGATGTCCGACTGGGGCGGCGTGCACAGTGGTTCGAAGGCCGCGCTGGCCGGCCTGGACCAGCAGTCGGCCGGTGAAGTGTTCGATGCGGCCGTGTTCTTCGATGAACCGCTGCGCCTGGCCGTGCACGGTGGCGTGGTGCCGCAGGCGCGCCTGAATGACATGGTGGCGCGCATCCTGCGCACGATGTTCCTGCATGGCAACTTCGACAATCCGCCGCAGCACCAGAAGGTCGATGCCGAGGCCGGTTTCGCCGTCGCCCAGCGTACAGTGGAAGAAGGCAGCGTGCTGCTGCGCAATGAGGGCAACCTGCTGCCGCTTGCCGACAGCGTGAAGCGCATCGTCATCATCGGCGGCCATGCCGACAAGGGCGTGATCGGTGGCGGTGGTTCGTCGATGGTGGGCGTGACCGCCAAGGGCACCAATGCGGTGCCGGGCGTGCTGCCGACCACCTGGCCGGGCCCGGTGATCTTCCACCCGTCCTCGCCGCTGGAATCGCTGCGTGCGGCGCGCCCGGACGCGACCATCGAGTACGTGGACGGCAGCAATGCCGCCGCTGCGGCCAAGGCAGCCGCGCAGGCCGACGTGGCCATCGTGTTCGCCACCCAGTGGGCCGCCGAATCGGTGGACCTGCCGGACATGCAGCTGCCGGACAACCAGGATGCCCTGATCTCGGCAGTGGCCAAGGCCAACCCGAAGACCGTGCTGGTGCTGGAAACCAACGGCCCGGTGCGCACGCCTTGGCTGGCGCAGGTGCCGGCGATGCTGCAGGCCTGGTACCCGGGCATCCGCGGCGGTGAAGGCATCGCCGCGCTGCTGACCGGCCAGGCCAACCCGTCCGGCCGCCTGCCGGTGACCTGGGTGGTGGACGAATCGCAGCTGCCGCGCCCGCACATCGACGGCCTCGGCTTCAAGCCGGCCAAGCCGTTCGGTGATGTGTTCGATTTCGATATCGAAGGCGCCAACGTCGGCTACAAGTGGATGGCGGCCAAGGGCCTGACCCCGACCTTCGCGTTCGGTCACGGCCTGTCCTACACCTCGTTCGCCTATGAAAACCTGAAGGTGAGCGTGGAGGGTTCGCGCCTGGTCGCCAGCGTCGACATCCGCAATACCGGCAAGCGCGCCGGCGCCGACGTGGCCCAGCTGTACCTGAAGCTGCCGGCCGGCAGCACCACGCCGATCCGCCTGATCGGCTACGACAAGGTGAACCTGCAGCCGGGAGAACAGCGCCGCATCCGCATCGAAGCCGAGCCGAAGACCCTGGCCCACTACGATGCACAGGCGCGCCAGTGGAAGATCGACGGCGGCACCTACCAGGTGCAGCTGTCGCGCAATGCGGCCGAGCCGCTGCAGAGCGTGGACGTGCAGCTGGTGGAGCAGGTGCTGCGCTGATGCCTGAAGACACGGCCCCGGAAGGGGCCGTGTTTGTTTGCAGATTGCCGCTGCGCTCGCCGGGCACGGCCCGGCGCTACCGGATATCTACTGTAGAGCCGAGCCCATGCTCGGCTGTTGTAGAGCGGAGCCGAGCGTGGGCTCGGCTCTACAGAAGGCCGCGCCCGGCGGACGCCGTCATCACCCGGGCGTGCCGGTGAACCACCCGCGCAGGAAATCGATCAGCTGACGCACCTTCGGCGAGGGCTGCGTGCTGTGCGGGTAGACCGCGTACACGCTCTGCTGCGGGAAGCGGTGCTGGCGCAGTACCGGGCGCAGCCGGTCCTGGGCCAGATCGTCCTCGATCAGCCAACGTGGCAGCACGATGACCCCGGCGCCGGCCACGGCGAAAGCGCGCAGGCTGCTGGCACCATCTACGCGCACTACCGCATTGCCCGGGTTGGTGGCAAACAAGGCGTCGCTGCCATCCGGCGCTACCACCGGCACATCGGCCAGGCGCGGGTAGCCCAGGCGGGGCAGGGTGCCCAGCTGCACGGGGTCATCGGCAGCATCGGCAGAGGGCAGGCGTACGAGCAGGGACGGAGCCGCCACCGCGCACAGTGGATGGCGTTCCAGCTCGCTGGCATGCAGCTCTGAATCCGGCAGGCGGCCGAGGCGGATGGCCAGGTCGAAGCGTTCGGGAATCAGGTCGGCCGGTGCCGGTGAGGTCGACAGGTGCAGCTGCAGGGCCGGGTGCCGCGCACGGAAGGCCTCCAACGCAGGAATCAAGCGTAGCTGGGCGTACTCCGGCGTGGTGGTCAGGCGCAGCACGCCCTGCAGCTGATGCTGGTCGCGGCGCGCGGCATCGATCGCTGCCTGTGCGGCGTCCAACGCCTGCACGCAGTGCTGCAGGAACTGTTCGCCGGCCTCGGTCAGGGCCAGGTGGCGGGTGCTGCGCAGCAGTAGGGTCACGCCCAGCTCCTGCTCCAGCCGCTTCAGGTTGAAGCTGACCACCGCGCGGCTGAGGCCGAGCCGATCGGCTGCTGCGGTGAGGCTGCCGGCCTCGACCACGGCGCGGAAGATATCGAAGCGATCGAGGCTGACCATGGCAATTCATTGTCAAAGTGGATTTGACAGTGTTGCAGTTGCTGTCGTGTTTTTCCAACAAGGCCCGCACGGCATGCTGGCCGCTTCCCTGTTGGAGCGCCGCCGATGCCGTCCCCCCGCCTGCGCCATGAGGCGATCTTCCTGCTGGTATTCGCCCTGGATCTGGGCAACATGTTCATCGCCACGGTGGCCTATCCGGCATTGGCAGCGGAGCTGCACGCCGACGTCAGCACCCTGGCCTGGGTCGGCACGGCGTACATGCTGGGCCTGAGCGTAGTGATTCCGCTGGCGCCGTGGCTGGCCGCGCGCTGTGGCGAGCGTCGCCTGCTGCTGGTGGCGTTGCTGTTGTTCGCGGTCGCCGCTGTGCTGGCTGGCGCAGCGCCAGGAATCGGCTGGCTGCTCGGCTGGCGCCTGCTGCAGGGCCTGGCCGGTGGCCTGCTGATTCCCGTGGCGCAGGCAGCCGCCTATCGACAGTGCACGCCGGGCCAGCGTGGCGCGCTGACCCGCCGCATCCTGCTGGTTGCGCTGCTGGTACCAGCACTGGCGCCCGCGCTCGGTGGGCTGCTGGTGCAGTGGTTGTCCTGGCGCGGTGTGCTCTGGGCCAGCCTGCCGCTGGCCGTGCTGGCGATTGGACTGGTGCTGGCGTGGATGCCGGCCGATGGCGCGCGCAGTGCGCCGCGCCTGCAGGCCTATGCGCTGTCTACCGCGATGCTGGCGCTGGGCGCGCTGCTGCTGGCGCTGACCTGGCTGGGCGAACCCGACCATCGGGCCGCCGGTGCCGCATTGCTGCTGATCGCATTGCTGCTGGCGGCATTCCACCTGCGGCATGCACGACGGCAGGCGCACCCGTTGCTGCGCTGGTCGCTGCTGTCCCATCGCAGGCTGCGGCTGGCAATGCTGGTGTATCTGGCAGTGCCCGGCGTGTTCATCGGCAGTCAGCTGGTCAGCACGCTGCAGCTGCACCAGGCCGGTTACAGCGCCGCGCGCATCGGCGCATTGATGCTGCCGTGGGCGCTGGCCTCGGCCATCGCGATCACGGCCAGCAAGCGCCTGCTGGCCCGGTTCGGCCCGGCCACGGTACTGCGCGTGGGCATGCTGCTGCAGGCCAGTGGGCTGCTATTGATGGCGCTGCTGCCTCAGCCCGCCTTCGCATCGGCCGCGCTGTTGTTCGCGCTGATGGGCGCTGGCGGCAGCCTGTGCAGCAGTACCGCGCAGACGCTGGCCTTCCATGGCGTGGAGGGGGAGGCGCTGGGCGATGCCAGTGCCCTCTGGAACCTCAACCGCCAGCTCAGTTTCTGCCTCGGTACTGCGGCCATCGCGCTGCTGCTGGCACTGGCCATGCAATGGCTGCCGGCCCATGCCACCGGCGTGGCGCTGGGTCTGGCCGCCGTACTTACCCTGCTGCCCCTGGCGCTGTTGCGCCGGCCGCAACAGCTTTCCTTTCCGCAACCCGAGAATGCCTGATGGATACCACCGCAGAACATGAAATCCACCACCTGCACGACAAACTGCAGGGCTGGTTCCGTGCCGACGTCAGCACCGATGCGCTGGATGGTCTGATGGCCCATTTCTGCGCAGACTTCAGCATGGTCGGCATCGCAGGGCGGCGGCTGGATCGCGATGCCGTGCAGGCGCTGTTCGTGGGAGGCCATGGCGCGCGCGCCGGGTTGCAGATCAGCATCGAGGCCGTGCAGGCCGTGGAAGCGCCGTCACCGTTGGCGGTGCTGCGTTATCGCGAAGGCCATTCGATCGATGGCGGCACGCCTGCTTGGCGGGAGTCGCTGGCGGTGCTGCGGCAGGAAGCCGGGTGCTGGCGCTGGCTGGCCCTGCACGAAGTGCCGGCGGCCTGATGTTGTAGAGCCGAGCCCAGGCTCGGCTGGGGCCACCGCAACCTGCCCGAAAAGCAGCCGAGCGTGGGCTCGGCTCTACAGCGTCGGGTCTGCGCACGCCTACCCGGCCGCACATGTGCCATCAGTCCTGCCTGCATCCGCCGCAGAATGCAAAGTCCGCCCACACCTCATGGCTCAAGGCAGGAGTAGGCTTGAGGCTTTCCTGCCGGGAGGGGTTGTCCATGCGTGTGCGTGCCGTCGCTGTAGCCATTGCCCTTTGCCTGTCCAGCACCGTGCTGGCCGCCGATACCCCGCCGATGACCCCGGACATCAGCGGCAAGCCCTTCGTTGCCCCTGATGTCGGTCGTGACTACGACAAGCGCGTGGTGATGGTGCCGATGCGTGATGGCACCAGGCTGTATACGGTGATCGTGGTGCCCAAGGGCGCCCGCAATGCCCCGATCCTGCTGACCCGCACCCCCTACGATGCCGCTGGCCGCGCCAGCCGCAGTGATTCGCCGCGCATGCGCGACCTGCTGCCGCAGGGCGACGAGGTGTTCGTCGACGGCGGTTACATCCGCGTGTTCCAGGACATCCGTGGCAAGTACGGCTCCGAAGGCGATTACGTGATGACTCGGCCGTTGCGCGGGCCGTTGAACAACACCCAGGTCGACCACTCCACCGACGCCTGGGACACCATAGATTGGCTGGTGAAGAACGTGCCGGAGAGCAATGGCAAGGTCGGCATGCTCGGCTCGTCCTACGAGGGCTTCACCGTGGTAATGGCGCTGACCGACCCACACCCTGCGCTGAAGGTGGCCGCACCGCAGAGCCCGATGGTCGATGGCTGGATGGGTGACGACTGGCTCAACTACGGTGCATTCCGCCAGGTCAACTTCAACTATTTCGCGATGCAGACCGAGAAGCGTGGCAAGGGTACGCCACTGCCCAGCCTCGGTTACGATGACTACAGCACCTTCCTGCGCATCGGTTCGGCTGGCGACTACGCGCGTTTCACCGGCGTGGACCAGCTGACCTGGTGGAAGAAGCTGGTCGAGCACCCGGCCTATGACGGCTTCTGGCAGGGCCAGGCGCTGGACGCGGTAATGGCGAAAACACCGTTGAAGGTGCCGACCATGTGGCTGCAGGGCCTGTGGGACCAGGAGGACATGTGGGGTGCCAACCACGCCTACCAGGCGATGGAAGGGCGCGACAGCGGCAACAACCGCAACTACCTGGTGATGGGCCCGTGGCGACACAGCCAGGTGAACTACAGTGGCAGTGAGCTGGGCGCGCTGAAGTTCGATGGCGATACCGCATTGCAGTTCCGTCGCGATGTGCTCAAGCCGTTCTTCGACCAGTACCTGGTGGACGGTGCGCCGAAGGCCGACACGCCGCCGGTGCTGATCTACAACACCGGCGAAAATCACTGGGATCGCCTGAAGGGTTGGCCGCGCAGCTGCGACAAGGGCTGTGCTGCCAGCAGCAAGCCGCTGTACCTGCGTGCCGGCGGCAAGCTGGCGTTCCAGGCGCCGGCGGCGGGCGAGGGCGACTTCGAGGAGTACGTGTCCGACCCGGCCAAGCCGGTGCCGTTCGTGCCGCGTCCGGTCCGCTTCGGTGACCGCGACATGTGGACCACCTGGCTGGTCAAGGACCAGCGCTTCGTCGATGGTCGCCCGGACGTGCTGACTTTCATGACCGAACCGTTGACCGCGCCACTGCGCATCGGCGGCGCGCCGGTAGTGCACCTGCAGGCCTCGACCAGCGGCACCGACAGCGACTGGGTGGTGAAGCTGATCGATGTGTATCCGGACCAGGAGGCCTCGGCGCCGGAGATGGGCGGCTATGAGCTGCCGGTGTCACTGGCGATCTTCCGCGGCCGCTATCGTGAGAGCTTCAGTGATCCGAAGCCGCTGGCGGCCAACCAGGTGCTGCCGTACCGCTTCGACCTGCCCAACGCCAACCACACCTTCCAGAAGGGGCACCGGGTGATGGTGCAGGTGCAGTCCAGCCTGTTCCCGCTGTATGACCGGAACCCGCAGACCTACGTGCCGAACATCTACCTGGCCAAGCCGGGCGATTACCAGAAGGCCACGCAGCGGGTCTGGCACAGTGCGGCGCAGGCCAGCTACATCGATCTGCCGGTGTATTGAGGTTGGTGAGATCCGCCGGGTGTGCGATGCCCGGCGGCTGCGGTAGTGCCGGCCGCTGGCCGGCAACTGCAATGGCGCGAGAGCGTGTCGACCAAGGTCGACACCTACCAAGGCACTGGTCTTCACCCCACCTTCGAGGGGCCCGTGCGCCAGCGGCTGGGGACCAGGCCGAAGCGCTTGCGGAATGCAGCGGCGAAGTTGCTGGGGTGGCGGTAACCACTGGCGGCAGCGGCCTGCTCGACCGTCCAGCCGTCCTCGCGCAGGCCCTGCTCGGCATGGCGCATGCGCTGTTCGTGCAGGTAGTCGAACACAGAGCTTCCGTACTGCTGGGCGAAATGACGGCGCAGCGAACTTGGGCTCATGCACGCCAGCTGCGCCAGCTCGACCAGGCTGTGGGCGTGGCTGGGGTCGTCATGCAGGTAGGCACGCACGCGCTCCAGGCGCTCGCGCTGGCCGGCCCGCAGCGTTCGTACATGGTCGGTCTGCAGATCCTCGGCCTTCAGGCCAACGGCCAGCAGCTGCAGTGCAACGCCCTCGCGCCACAAGGCGTCGATGCCATCTTCCCATGGGCTGTCGAACAACTGGCCGAGTACCGGCAGCAGGGTATGCGGAATGGCCCAGTGGCGGCATTCCAGGTGGCTGTTGAGCGCGGTCTCCAGCTGCGGCAGATGGAACAGATCCGGATCGATCTGGCCGGGCACCATGACGCTGACGCCGCGCATGCGCGTTTCGCCGGGATGCGCACCGGTCATCTCGACCTGCTCGCGGTGGTGCGCGGTCATCGCCGTGCCGGCGCGCAGGGTGAAACCACCGCGTCGCGGAATGCGCACATCGACCTGGCCCTGCAGCATCACGCGGATGGCCAGGCCGGGGCTCTGCTGGGCGGTCGCTACATAAGGAAAGCGATTATGGACGTCGGAGGCGATCAGGCTCATGCCGCCGCGCAGGAATTGCTCGTTGACCTCGCCATGGCCGGCCCACTGGTCGTCGCGCAGGTGTTCCGGGTCAGCGCGGTAATCGAAGCCATGACGGTGGCCAAAGCGGCGGTAATCGGCAAAAGTGAAGTATCGGGACATCGCTCGGCACGTACTTTGGAGGTGGACGCTGGCATTACCTCGCCCACGCGCTCTGCAACGCAGATGCAGATCCGGTCGTTACCCGCGCAGGCATGCTGGGAAGCAGTGGCGTGGGCACTCTGGATGGCTGGGGAAACGCCAGGTTGAATGGAGTGTGTCGAAGAAACTGGAAACGTTTCCCATTGTCGCCTCGATTCGCGCGCTTTTGATTCCAATAGGGTCAAAACGATTGACGATTACGGCCAAAGTGAAAATGCCGCCGAGCATACGCAGGCGTTTTGCATGCATATCCGTACGTAATTCCATACATCAACTTGAGTTGAGGTTTCATGGCTGGAACGATCGCCCGTAGACGCGGTGTCAGCCAGGCCATCACAGGCACGCGCGTAGGGTGGGGCGGTTGGCTGCTGCAGGCCACTTCGATATCCCCACTGATGGAGAACGCAGATGATTGACTACCAACTCACCGGCAAGACCGCGATCGTGACCGGCGGTGTGTCCGGCATTGGTCTGGCCGTGGCGCAGACCCTGGCGGCGTCCGGCGCGCGGATCTCGGTCTGGGACCTGAAGCAGGATGCGGTGGATGCGACCGTGGCGCAGTTGCGCGATGCCGGTGCGCAGGCGATTGGCATCGCGCTGGACGTCACCGACGATGCCGCGGTGGAGGCGGCGGTGCAGCGCACGATCAACGAACTCGACGGCCTGCATGTGGCGGTCAACAACGCCGGTATCGGCGGGCCGGCCGCCAGCAGCGGTGACTATCCGATCGATGGCTGGCAGCGGGTCATCGACGTCAACCTCACCAGCGTGTTCCTGTGCCAGCGTGCGCAGATCCGGGCAATGCGATCCGCTGGAACCGGCGGCAGCATCATCAACATGGCCTCGATCCTGGGCCAGGTGGGGTATGCCGGTTCCACCGCTTACGCGGCGGCCAAGCACGGCGTGGTCGGGCTGACCCAGACAGCCGCGTGGGAACATGCTGCCGACGGTATTCGTGTCAACGCGGTCGGCCCGGGCTTCATCAGCACGCCGCTGCTGGAGAAGATGGACCCGAAGGTGCGCACGACGCTGGAAGGGCGCCACGCCCTGAAACGCCTGGGCACGGCCGAGGAAGTGGCGGCACTGGTGGCCTGGCTGGCCAGCGACGATGCCTCGTTCGCGACCGGTACCTACTACGCCATCGATGGTGGCTACCTGGCGCAGTGAGCGAATGCGGTCAGTAGATCCACGCCATGCGTGGATGACAGCGTGGGGTGAAGAAGGCGTGCCATCGCCTTCACCCCCGTCCCACGATCGCCACGCGACGCTCCGGGAAACTCCCGGAGCCTGCCCATGGAACTCACCCAGGATGTCTCGATCCTGCTGCGCGTAGCCGCAGCGATGCTGTTCGGCGGCGTGCTCGGTGTCGAGCGCGAAATGGGCAAGCACGCCGCCGGCCTGCGCACGCACATGCTGATCGCCGGGGCCGCTGCGCTGATCGTCGGCCTCGGCGACTCGGTCGCCGAACATTTCCAGCAGGAGCGCTATCGCGACCTGTTGCAGGTCGACCCGGTCCGTCTGATCGAAGCGGTGGTGGCCTGTGTCGGCTTCGTTGCCGCCGGCACCATCCTGCGCGGCTCGCGCGAAGACCAGGTCAGCGGATTGACCACTGCCAGCTCGTTGATCATGGCGGCGGCCATCGGGATTGCGGTGGGGATCAGCAAGTACGTGATCGCCATTGGAGTGAGCGTGCTGTGTGTGCTCGTGCTGGCGGTGATGCGGCGGTTGGAGAAGAAGATCTCATAGGGGAGGGGGCGGACGAGGTTGCCAGCCAGCGGCCGGCACTACCACGGGTAGTCATAATGGTAAGACCAATATGTGATCTAGCCCTATGGTCTAATAGGCGCTTCGTCAGTGTGGCGGTTAAATCCGCTCTACGTGGCCTGATCAAGATCGATATTGGTAAGACCAATGATCGACAGGCACGGCGACCCACCGCCTGCGGTGGAGCACATCCCGCCCCCAGTCGAGAGCTTTCATGCAGCCCTGGCAACACCTGTACGACCCCGCCGGCAACCTGTGGTTGTCGAGCCTGATCGCGCTGCTGCCGATCGCGTTCTTCTTCGTTGCCCTGGCCGTGCTGCGCATGAAGGGCTGGCTGGCCGGCACCATCACCGTGGCCATCGCACTTGGCGTTGCGCTGCTGTTCTACCGCATGCCGCTGACCCAGGCGCTGGGTGCGGCTGGCTTCGGCTTCGTCTATGGGCTGTGGCCGATCGCCTGGATCATCATCGGCGCGGTGTTCCTGTACAAGGTCTCGGTCAAGACCGGGCAGTTCGACATCATCCGCGCCTCGATCCTGTCGGTCACCGAAGATCAGCGCCTGCAGATGCTGATGGTCGGCTTCGCCTTCGGTGCCTTCCTGGAAGGTGCGGCCGGTTTCGGCGCACCGGTGGCGATCACCGCGGCGCTGCTGGTTGGGCTGGGCTTCAAGCCGCTGTATGCGGCTGGCCTGTGCCTGATCGTCAACACCGCGCCCGTGGCCTTTGGTGCCATGGGCATTCCGATCATCGTGGCAGGGCAGGTCACGGGGCTGGATGCGTTCGAGATTGGCCAGATGGCGGGCCGCCAGTTGCCCTTCCTCACCATCATCGTGCTGTTCTGGATCATGGCGATCATGGATGGCTGGCGCGGCATCAAGGAAACCTGGCCGGCGGTGCTGGTTGCGGGTGGCTCGTTCGCCATCGCCCAGTACCTGACCTCCAATTTCATCGGCCCGGAACTGCCGGACATCACCGCGTCGCTGGCGTCGCTGGTGTGCCTGACCCTGTTCCTGCGCCGCTGGAAGCCGGTGCGGATCTTCCGCTTCGACACTGAAACCAGCGCCGAAGCGGCCGCCCAGGCACTGGAAGCGCCGCGCTACAGCGTTGGCCAGATCGCCAAGGCGTGGTCGCCGTTCCTGATCCTCACTGCGATGGTCACCCTGTGGAGCATCAAGCCGTTCAAGTCGCTGTTCGCGGCGGGCGGCCCGCTGGAAGGCTGGGTGCTGAAGATTCCGGTGCCGGGGCTGGACCAGCTGGTGCAGAAGATGCCGCCGATCGTGGACGCGCCGCTCAGCTATGAGGCGGTCTATAAATTCGACTGGTTCTCGGCCACCGGGACCTCGATCATCCTCGCGGCGGTGATCGCGATCATCGCGCTGCGCATGCCGGCCCGTTCGGCGCTGCAGACCTTCGGCGAGACCGTGCGTGAGCTGCGCATGCCGATCTACTCGATCGGCATGGTGCTCGCGTTCGCCTTCATCGCCAACTATTCGGGCCTGTCGGCCACGCTCGCCCTCGCGCTGGCGCACACCGGCGATGCGTTCCCGTTCTTCTCGCCGTTCCTGGGCTGGCTGGGCGTGTTCCTGACCGGTTCGGACACCTCGTCCAATGCGTTGTTCTCGGCACTGCAGGCCACCACAGCGCAGCAGATCGGCGTGTCCGACGTGCTGCTGGTAGCGGCCAACACCACCGGCGGTGTCACCGGCAAGATGATCTCGCCGCAGTCGATTGCCATTGCCTGTGCGGCGGTCGGCCTGGCCGGCAAGGAATCGGACCTGTTCCGCTTCACGGTGAAGCACAGCCTGGTCTTCACCACGATGGTCGGCCTGATCACCCTGGCCCAGGCCTACTGGCTGACCTGGATGATTCCCTGAGCCATGCCACGCCGGCCATCCCTCTGCCGCGTGCTTCGGGCCACAATGGCGCCATGAGCATGCAACGCATTTCCGACAAGGTGGCCGCACAGCTGCGCGGCCTGGTGCAGGAACAACGGCTGCAGCCCGGTGACCGGCTGCCGGCCGAGCGCACCCTGGCGGTGCAGCTGGGGGTCTCGCGCACGGCGCTGCGCGAAGCGATCGCGCAGCTGGCCAGCCAAGGCCTGCTGACCGCACGCGTCGGTGGCGGCACCTACGTAGCCGAACCTGCGGCGCGCGCGAGGCAAGCGCTGGATGAACCGCTGGCGCCGTACCTGCCGCTGTTCCAGGGCGACCCGGAATACCGCTTCGACGTGCTTGAGATCCGCCACGCACTGGAAGGCGCCACCGCCTGGCATGCTGCATTGCGCGCCACCGACGAGGACCGCGCGCGCATCGCGCAGGCGTTCCAGACCATGATGGATGCGCACGGCAAGGACGACCCCACCGGCGAGGCCGAGGCCGACGCGGCCTTCCACCTGTCCATCGCCGAGGCCTCGCACAACCTGGTGCTGCTGCAGGTGATGCGAGGCTTGTTCGAGCTGCTGCAGACCAACATCTCGCAGAGCCGCGAGAAGCTCTACACCTCGGCGAGGACCTTCTCGCCGCTGTCCGACCAGCACCGCGAGATGATGGATGCGGTGCTGGCCGGCGACCCGGAACGCGCGCGCGCCGCCGCGCATGCCCACCTCGAGTTCGTGCACACCACGCTGCGCACCCTCGATGACAACGAAGCCCGGCGTGCGCGGGCCTCGCGTCTACCTTCCCCACACGGTTGACCCCATGATCATCTCCGCCTCCACCGATTACCGTGCCGCAGCGCAACGCCGGCTGCCGCCGTTCCTGTTCCACTACATCGATGGCGGCGCGTATGCCGAGCACACGCTGAAGCGCAACGTTTCCGACCTGTCCGACATCGCGCTGCGCCAGCGCATCCTGCGCAACATGTCCGACCTGAGCCTGGAAACCGAGCTGTTCGGCGAAAAACTGGCGATGCCGGTGGCGCTGGCGCCGGTCGGCCTGACCGGCATGTACGCGCGGCGCGGTGAAGTGCAGGCGGCGCGCGCGGCCGACAGCCGGGGCATCCCGTTCACCCTGTCCACGGTGTCGGTCTGCCCGATCGAGGAAGTGGCCCCCGCCATCCAGCGGCCGATGTGGTTCCAACTGTATGTGTTGCGCGACCGAGGCTTCATGCGCAATGCGCTGGAGCGGGCGCAGGCCGCCGGCGTGACCACCCTGGTGTTCACCGTGGACATGCCGGTGCCGGGCGCGCGCTATCGTGACGCGCACTCCGGCATGAGTGGCCCGAACGCCTCGCTGCGCCGCATCGGCCAGGCCATCACCCACCCGCACTGGGCGTGGGACGTGGGCCTGTTCGGGCGCCCGCATGATCTGGGCAACATTTCCACCTACCGTGGCAACCCGACCGGGCTGGAGGACTACATCGGCTGGCTGGGCAGCAACTTCGATCCGTCCATTTCATGGAAGGACCTGGAATGGATCCGCGAGTTCTGGAAGGGCCCGATGGTGATCAAGGGCATCCTCGACCCGGACGACGCACGCGATGCGGTCAAGTTCGGTGCCGATGGCATCGTGGTCTCCAACCATGGTGGCCGTCAGCTCGACGGCGTGCTGTCCACCGCACGCGCACTGCCGGCCATTGCCGACGCGGTGCAGGGCGATCTGAAGATCCTCGCCGATTCGGGCATCCGTACCGGGTTGGACGTGGTGCGCATGCTGGCGCTGGGTGCCGACACCGTGCTGCTGGGCCGCGCGTTCGTCTATGCGCTTGCGGCACAGGGCGAGGCCGGCGTGGCCAACCTGCTGGACCTGATTGCCAAGGAAATGCGGGTGGCGATGACGCTGACCGGCGCGCGCCGCATCGCCGATATCGGCCGCGATTCACTGGTCAGCCTGCCGTGAGTGGCCACGACGCGGTGCTCGCGCAGTTGCGCGACGCGGTCGGCAGCCGCCATGTACTGACCGACGACAAGGCCACGCGCCGCTTCCGTCGCGGCTACCGCTTCGGCGATGGCCCGGTGCTGGCGGTGGTGCGCCCGGGCACGCTGCTGGAGCTGTGGCGCGTGCTGCAGGCGGCGGTGCAGGGTGGGGCGGCGATCATCCTGCAGGCGGCCAACACCGGCCTGACCGGCGGTTCGACCCCGGATGGCAACGACTACGGTCGCCCGATCGTGCTGGTCAGCACGCTGCGCCTGACCGGCATCCAGCTGTTGAACGAAGGGCGCCAGGTGCTGTGCCTGCCCGGCGCGACGCTGGACCGGCTGGAGCAGACACTGGCACCGCTCGGCCGTGAGCCGCATTCGGTGATCGGCTCGTCCTGCATCGGTGCGTCGGTACTCGGCGGCATCTGCAACAACTCCGGCGGCGCGCTGGTGCGCCGTGGCCCGGCCTATACCGAGCTGGCACTGTACGCGCAGGTCGACGCGCAGGGCCGGTTGCAGCTGGTCAATCATCTGGACATCGCGCTGGGTGATACGCCCGAGCAGATCCTGCAGCGCCTGCAGGCCGGCGACTACACGGCGACGGACGTGGGTGACGGCGACGGCCGTGCGGCCTCCGATCCGCGCTACGCGGAGGAGGTGCGCAGGGTCGACGCCGAGACCCCGGCGCGCTTCAATGCTGACCCCAGCCGTCATTACGAAGCGGCCGGTTCGGCCGGCAAACTGGCGGTGTTCGCGGTGCGCCTGGACACCTTCGAGAAGGAAGCTGCCGAGGTCTTCTACATCGGCAGCAACCGCACTGACAGCCTCACCGCGATCCGTCGCCAGCTGCTGACCGGCTTCGAGCGCCTGCCGATTGCCGGTGAGTACATCCACCGCGATGCCTATGACATCGGTGAACGCTACGGCAAGGACAGCTTCCTGCTGATCGACCGCCTCGGCACCGCGCGCGTGCCGGCCGCGTTCGCCCTGAAGAGCCGCGTCGATGGCTGGTTCGAGCGGTTGGGCCTGCGCGGCGTGACCGATCGGGTGATGCAGGTGCTGACGGGCCTGCTGCCTTCGCACCTGCCCAGGCGCATGGGTGAGTTCCGCCAGCGCTATGAGCATCACCTGCTGTTGAAGGTGTCCGCGCAGGACGCAGCGCAGACCGAAGCCTGGCTGCGCGATTTCTTCGCTGGCCACGAAGGCGGCTATTTCCACTGCACGGCGGAGGAGGGACGCAAGGCGTTCCTGCATCGCTTTGCCGTGGCCGGTGCCGCAGTGCGCTACCGTGAAGTGCATCGTGACCAGGTGCAGGACATCGTCGCGCTGGACATCGCGCTGCGACGTGACGACGCCGACTGGTTCGAACAGCTGCCGCCGGAGATCGACGGCCGCCTGCTGCACAAGCTGTACTACGGCCACTTCCTGTGCCACGTGTTCCACCAGGACTACATCGCCCGCAAGGGGGAAGACCCGATGGCGATCGAGCACGCAATGTGGGCATTGCTGGACCAGCGTGGTGCCGAGTACCCGGCCGAGCACAATGTCGGTCACCTGTACCCGGCCAAGCCGGCGCTGGCGGGCTTCTACAGGCAGCTTGATCCGAGCAATACGTTCAACCCGGGCATCGGCCAGACCTCGAAGGCCAAGGGGTGGGGGGGCTGCGACTGCGGATGATGTAGAGCCGAGCCGGCGCTCGGCTGGTATTTGTGGTGAGAAGCAGTCGAGCAGGCTCGACGCCGCCTGGTCAACGGTTACCATCGGAAGCCCATACGCAGGAGCCGTCCATGCCCACCGCTGCCGCCCGCGCCACCCTGTGCACTGCATTGCTGGCAACCCCGCTGCTGGTGCTGGCCCAGGGCGCGATCCTGCCGCAGCAGCGCGATGCCGCCGGCAATGTGATGGAGCCGCTGGGGCAGGTGCTGATCGCGAATGAGACCGGACCGTCGGGGCTTTATGACTGCACGCGGGACGGCAACTGGTGCGTGCGCGTGCAGCCCGCAGCCGAGGAGGGTGATCGGCCCACCCTGCTTGAAGTGCTTGAAAAGGTGCAGGGCCAAGGCAAGCCCCACAGCTATCACGTCAGCATTGACGTGCCGCAGGAAAGCGAGCTGAAGCTCTGGCCCTGGATCGTGCGCCTGGCCCCGGGCGTCGGCAGCGATGAGCCGGTGACCGATCCGCAGCAGCGCGCCCGCCAGAACGTGCTGGTGGGCGGCATCGTCACGTTCAGCACCATGTATTCCGGTGGAGGTGCCGACGCGTCCACGCTGCAGCTGGCACGCGTGCGCCATCTGCAGGACGATATCCAGGTGGACGATGATGTGCTGACCCTGCCATGGCTGGGCAACGCGATGATCCGTGCCTGCTTCAGCGAACAGGACAGCAAGCAGCGCGCAGGTGCCTGCCACGACGAGTACGGCTTTTCGGCAAAGCTGGCGCTGGACGTTGCAGGGCAGGGGATGCCGGTGCTGCGCTACCAGACGGTGGCGACCCGGTTTCCGGCCGGTGTTTCGCGCTTCGAGGATTCGCTGGCCAAGGGGCCGCTGAAGAAGAAGGACCTGCGCACCGAGCAGGATCCGGCGTGCACCTATACGCGGCTGTTCCGTTTCCGCGAGGGCATGTTCCACCCGGACCAGGCACTTCCGGACTGCGCCGGTTATACCGAGCCCTGAGCCCTCAACCCTGGATTGTAGAGTCGAGTCATGCTCGACTCGCGTTTTCTGTAGAGCCGAGCCTACGCTCGGCTGTCACGGAAGCGCAGCCGAGCGTGGGCTCGGCTCTACAAAAACCGAGGCGGCGCTTATTCGCAGCGGGTAGCGGTGATGACGTTGTCCTTGTCCACGAACACGCGCAGGCGGTCCTGGCGGATGTCCTTGGTGGTGATGGTGCTGGGGCCGATCGGGTTGACCAGGCCGGCACCGCTTTCGGCGGACAGGCGGCGGATGTTGGGTTCGTTGGCCGGCTGGCCGATCGCCCAGCCCAACTGGCTGGCATCGCACTGGCCGCTGCCCTTGACCTGCGGGCCGGGCGTGCTGACGCAGGCCGAAAGCAGCAGGGCCGAGGCGGGCAGCAACAGGAACAGACGGAAGGTGGACATGCGAGCGCTCCTGCGCAGGGGAGATGGCGGGAACGATAGCACCCAGCGTGCGAAAGGCGTCAGCATCACGGTCATTGCCGGCAGAGCGTGGCCATTGCATAGTGGGAGGGATGACTGGCAGCACGCCAGCGGGCGAGCCGGGCCATTCCGGTGCAGGTGCTGGACACGGTATGACGGCAGGCAGTTTCCGCGACAAGGGCAGGACGATGATGGCACTGGCGCTGTCCATGCTGGGCATGGCGTTTGCCGTCGCCGCTGCCGAACCGGAACCTGCGTCGGCCGAACCCCCGGTGTTCGGTGCCTGGCGCAACCTGCAGACCGAGGCCGGCTTCGTACCGGCCCAGCGCAACCTGGCCTTCGGCATGCTGCCGCAGGCGGCGAGCCGGGGTGATCGCTTTGCCATTCTCGATCGTGAAGGCAAGCGCACGGTGTGCTGCCTGCAGGTGGCCAGTCCCTCGCTGGGCGTGGCGGCGCTGCATGAGCAGTACCACCTGCCGCAGGCCTGGGTGACCGACCTGAGCAATGGCCGCAGCCCTGCACGCCCCTATGTTCCGCACGTCTACGCGATGCAGCGGGTGGACGAGCTGGCCGACTACAGCTTCGCCGATGTACCGGGCGCCTACAGCGACCTGGGTGGGCTGCTGATACCCGAGGGAGCAGCACTGGACGCCGATGGCAGCGCGGTGCGCCTGGGCGACAGCCGCTATCCGCTGCATTTCCAGCGCCAACCGCACGCCGACGACGATGGTGCGCTGGACCGCTACACCCTGCAGGCAGGCGAGGGCGCCGCCCCGATCGTGGTTGAAGTGCCGTTCGGCACTTACTGATTGCAGCACTCCACTGGCTAGAATGCGGCGCGGCGCCGTCTGCCGTGCCTGTTCCGTGAGCCGTTGCCGTGTCCCTGCGCCCCTTCCTGCTGCCGTCCCTGCTGCTGTTGTCCGCCTGTGCCAGTGCCCCCCCACCGCCACCGGCCCATTCCGATGCGCTGTGGCGATTGATTGAACGTGATTGCCGTGGCGCCGAAGGCCCGCGGGGTGACTGTCTGCAGGTGGACGCTGCGGCGGATCGCCGCGATGTGCTGGTCAAGGACGCGCACGGTGACTACCAGTTCCTGCTGATGCCGCTGGACAAGGTCAGCGGCATCGAGAACCTCGCCCTGTACCAGCGCGGAGCGCCGAATTACTTTGCCGCAGCCTGGCAGGCCCGCAGCCATACCGAGCGGGCTCTGGGCCAACCACTGCCACGCAGCGTTGCCAGCTTGGCACTGAATTCCCCCCACGGCCGCTCGCAGCACCAGCTGCACATCCACGTCGACTGCCTGCGCGCCGATGTGCTGCAGGCCCTGGATGCACATGCCGGTGCCCTGGGCGCCCGGTGGGCGCCACTGCCGGTGCTGCTGCGCGGCCATCAGTACCAGGCCCGGCTGCTGCCGGGCACGGAGTTGACCGCCAATCCGCTCAACCTGCTCGCCTACGACCTGAGCGGCGTGGATGACGTCGGCCAATGGAGCCTGGTGGTGGCTGGCCGGGACAACGTGCAGGCTGGACCGGGCTTCATCCTGCTCGCCACCCGCGTCGACGCGGGTAGCGGCAACGAGGCCAGTGGCGAAGAGCTGCAGGATCACGCCTGTACAGTCCTGACCGGTGCTGGCGACGCGCTGGAGCGGGTGCGCTAACCCGCTGCAAGCTGGTGGCTGCGCCAGATCGGCGCAGTCAGCGCCAATAGCTGGCGGTCCTGCCAGCCCTCCGGACCCAGGTGCTGGTCGCGCAGCACGCCTTCCTGTTCAAAGCCACGGGCGCGAAGCGCGTGGGCAAACGGGGCGCCGCAGTCGGGCGGCAACATCACGAACAGGCGGTGCAGGCCGACATCCTCGAACAGGAACGGGCACAGGGCCCGCAGGGTCGCATCGGTGTGGGGATGCCAATGCTGCAGTGACAGCAGCTCGGCGCAGCGTGAATGCAGTGAATGCAGGCGGACGTGCAACTGGTCCAGCACGGTGCCGTGTTCGTCGTCGAAGACGCCCAGCATCAGCTGGTCGTTGTCCTGCTCAAGGCGGGAGCGGTGCATGTGCGCCAGGAAGCGGGCTTCTTCGTCGATGCCGGGTTGAAGATGCCGGCCGCGGCGGCGGCGGTCGTCGAACAGGCGCCAGCTCGGCAGGTCGGTGCGCTGGAACGGGCGAAGGGTGACCGGAGCCACCTGCAGCTGCAGCAGATGGCGGCGCGACACAGGGCGCAGGGCGGGGAGCACGGATGTGGGATACGGGGTCATCATCCCCGGAACGATGGCAATGCCTGGTTTGCGAGACCATTCAAAAGATTGCAAAAACGCGACGATCAGCGGGCGGAGCCTGATTCGGTTCAGGCATAAGTCCATCAGGGCTGGTCATTTCCGTTGAAACCACCCATTCAGGACACTTTCGTTACGGGATCGTTATGTGCCGCACAGGCCTCCGACCCCGTACCACCCGCCCAACTCCCTCAGGAAGCCCATGTCTGCCTCTCACAAGGCGCTGCGCCCGCGTCCGCTGGTGCTCGCGCTGTCGTCCCTGATGCTGCTCTCGTTGCCGGCCTTCGCGCAGGAAAGCGCACCCACGTCGTTGCAGGAAGTGAAGGTCACCGGCTCGCGCATTCCGCGCGCCAGCGTCGAGGGGCCATCCCCGGTGACGGTGATCAGCCGCGAGCAGATCGACGCGCAGGGCTACCGCAATGCGTTCGACGCGCTGAGCGCCCTGACCGAAAACACCGGCAACGTGCAGGGCGAGGACTTCGGCAACACCTTCACTCCGGCGGCCAACACCATCAATCTGCGGGGGCTGGGTCCGAACCGCACGCTGGTGCTGGTCAACGGCCGCCGCCAGGCCGACTACCCGCTGGCCTACGAGGGCTCGGTGAACGTGGTCAACCTGGCCAACATTCCCAGCGCCCTGATCGAGCGCATTGAGGTGCTCGCCGCGGGTGCGTCGGCGGTGTATGGCTCCGATGCCATCGCCGGCGTGGTCAACATCATCCTCAAGGACCGCTTTGAAGGCGTGGACGTGAACGTGCGCGCCGGCGGCACCCAGCAGGGCGGGGGTGACAACCAGCGCGCGCAGGTGGTCGGTGGCAGTTCCGGCGAGCGTTGGGATGCGCTGTTCGGCTTCGAGTTCGACGTGCGCAAGGCGATCCACGCGCGCCAGCGCGACTTCATGGATTCACTGGACGATGATCCGGCCGGCAAAGCGCCGCAGGCGACCGCGATCGCCTATCGCCGCAATGCTGCCACCGGCCGCAACATCGATCCTGGCGTGAGTGGCTGCGACGCGGCGTCGGACATCTATGGCGGCAGCGTGTTCCGCGCCTTCAACCCGCGTCAGGGCTGGTACTGCGGCAGCAACGAGGCCACCGCCAGCTACTGGACGGTGCAGACCGAGAAGCGCAACCTCAACGGCTACGGCCTGCTGACCTTCCACGTCAACGAGACCACCGACCTGTTCGCCGATCTGGCCGTGGGCAGCGCACGCATCACCAACAACACCCGTGCGCCCACCTGGACCTCGGCCCGCAACTACTTCTACAACCAGACCACCGGCAACCTGGAAAGCTGGTACCGCCGCTTTGCACCCGAGGAAATCGGTGGCCTGCCGCGCAATGCCAACCGTTTCCTGGAAAATTCCTGGTCGTTCAACGTCGGCGCGCGCGGCCAGATCGGTGACAGTGGCTGGGATTATGAAGCGGTCTACAGCCGCTCACGCTACGAAAACCGCACCCGTCGCCCGGTGCTGCTGGCCGGCATCAATGAATACCTGCTGGGCCCGAAGCAGGGCGTGCGCAATGGCGTGGAGGTCTATGCGCCGGACCCGGCGCGCCTGTTCCAGCCGCTGAGCCCGAACGAGTACCAGGACCTGTCCGGCTACCAGGAGAGCCGCAACGCGGCGTGGCTGCAGACCTTCAGCGCCAGCGTCAACGGCCGGTTGTTCGCACTGCCCGGTGGCGACGCCGCGCTGGCTGCGGTGGTCGAGGCCGGCAGCCAGGGTTACCGCAACCGCCCCGACCCGCGCCTGGGCACCGGCGAGTTCTGGAACACCAGCGCCGGTATCGGTGCCGGGGGCGAGCGCGACCGCTATGCCGCCGGCGTGGAGCTGCAGCTGCCGTTGCTGCAGTCGCTGACCACCACCCTGGCCGGTCGCTATGACCAGTACCGTGCCGGCGGCGAGCACATCGGCAAGGCAACCTGGAGCTTCGGCGTCGAGTTCCGCCCGATCGAGAGCCTGTTGATCCGTGGTACGGCGGCGACCAGTTTCCGGGCGCCGGACATGAACTACGTATTCGCCACCGAAACCCGCGGCTACAACCCGGGCATGACCGATTACTGGCGCTGCCGCACCGCAGGCCAGTCGTACGACAACTGCGACTACAACGGCCTGTCGATCGACTACAGCAACCGTGCCAACCCGCAGCTGCAGCCGGAATCGGCCAAGTCCTATGGTTTCGGCGTGGTCTGGTCGCCGCTGGCTGGCCTGGATTTCAGTGCCGACTACTACGACATCCGCATCGACAACGAGGTGACCAGCCTCGATACCAGCCGCATCCTGCGTGACGAGGCCGATTGCCGGTTGGGAAAAACGCTGGGTGGCGAGGCGCGTGACATCGGCTCACCGCTGTGCCAGGACGCGCTGTCGCGGGTGATCCGTAATCCGTCCAATGCCACGGTGCAGCCGGACCAGGTGACCCGCGTGCTGATCAACCCGATCAACGCCGCCTCCGAGTCGGTGCGCGGTCTGGACCTGAAGGGCAACTGGCGTTTCGATGCCGGTCGCTATGGCCACTTCACCACGCGCCTGGCCTACACGCTGGTGCTGGAGCACACGTACCGGCAGTTCTCCGACGACCCCGAGCGCGACATCCGCAATTCGCTGGATGACTACCAGTGGCGCAGCAAGGCCAACGGCAGCATCACCTGGAACCAGGGCGACTGGACCACCACCCTGTACGGCAATCGTTTCGGCTCACTGCCGAAGACCGATGGCAGTGGCCGCATCGCGCCGTACATGACCTACAACGCCAGTGTCTTCCGCCAGTTCGGCGAGAATCTGTCGGTGGGCGTGATCGTCAACAACCTGCGTGACAGCCGCCCGCCGGCGGACAAGAATGGAGGCGGGTGGCCGTTCTATCCGGTCGGCAATTACGACCCGTACGGCCGCCAGTACTGGGTGCAGCTGGATTACCGGTTCCGTTGAACCGGCAGGCGAATGAAAGGCCCGGCAATGCCGGGCTTTTCTTTGTGCACCGCACCGGTGCTGCCGCTGCGCGCATGGCATGCTGTGGCGCTACCCGGAGGAGGATGCGCATGGATGTCAGGGTGTGGAGCGTGATTGCCGTGCTGGCCATTGCCGGTTGCAGCAGCAAGCAGGCGGCCAGCGTGGATGATGCTGCGACCTAAGGTGCACTGTCAGCGGAAAAGAGCGACGTGATCCTGGGCTCGGACAACGCCTTCGCGCAGGCGATCAGCCAGCTCGAACGGGATGCGGCGGGCCAACCGGAAGTGCAGGACCTGACCAGGCTCTACAGGACGGCCGCGACCCGGCTCATCGGCAGCGACGGCACGCTGGTGTCTTTTGCCTGTGGCTACAGCCTGTGTGTCGGCGAGATCCGAAGCCGTACCGATGACGATTTCAATGCCTGGTCCGAGGCGATCGGCATGGACAAGGCAGCCCCGGTCTACAGCCTGGCGACGGCACCGATGACATGGGGCAGGGACCAGCGTGGTGGGCGCTTCGTATTCTCGGTGGATCCGTCAGCCAACGCGATCTCGAGCCGGTGATCCGGTCGCGCCCCGCCGCGTGCCAGCGTCAGCGTCAGGGCAGCGCCTGCTGCAGGTACGATTCGATGACGTAGCTGAAGGGCTGCTGCTGGCGGTCGCGCAGCAGGGCGCGCACCTCCAGGATCACGCCGTGGTCGCCTTCGCCGCGTGGCGGCCAGAAGGTCTGGTCGGCCAGGGTCTGGCGCTGGAAGCCGAGCGGGCCGACCACACGGCCGAAGGGTTCGTCGGTGCTGTCCAGCACCTGGTTCATGGCAGGGCTGAGATGCTCCGGCAGGTACCAGTTGTCGGCCTCGGAGAGGACGCGGCTGCCACAGACCAGCTGTACGCGGCGGTAGCGCAGCTCGGCGCCGGGTGCCGCACCCAGTGCCTGCAGTACGTCGGCCGGGGCCGGCTTGTCCTGGCCGTGCACACGCACCGCGCGTACACGGGCCTGTTCGGCCAGGCCGTGTTCGGCACACCAGTGTTCCAAAGTGGCGGTGGCGCTCTGCCCGGACAGCACGCGCTGGTGTAGGCGCTCGACCAGCGCTGCCGGGGCGATGCGCTGCTGGCCGGGCGGTGACTGCAGCGGCGCGGCAGCCGCGGCATCGGTGGCGGACAGGCTGGCGATCGGGGCGGCGGCAAGCAGGGACGCGGCCTGCCAGCGGCGGAGACGATCGTGGCGGTCGGACGGGCCCATGCGGCATCACAGCGGAAACAGGCGCCCATGGTACCCGTTCAGGCGTGTGCACGGCGTGGCTGCGACCGGTTGTCGCAGGGCAATCATCGTTCTGGTGAATGTGTGCCATCCAGATATTTCGTTGGCCGATGGCTGTGCCGAGGCGCACGATGGCGCCATTCTTGGCTTTCCGGGAGTTCCCGATGACCCTCCAGTTCGTCCATGGCGGTGTGGACCGCAACGGTATGCCACTGCATTTCCATATCCGTGATGGCCGCATCAGCGGCCTCAATGCAGATGACAGGCCTGCTGATGGGGCGGATTGCATCGACCTGGAGGGTCTCGCGGTCCTGCCCGGCCTGGTGGACGGCCATATCCACCTGGACAAGAGCTTCGTCGGTGACCAGTGGCACCCACACCAGCCTGTGAACAGCCTGCGTGAACGGTTGGCGGTGGAAAAGGCGGCGGTGGCCGGCGCAGCACCGATGGTGGATCGCGCCGAGGCCTTGATCCGCCAGTGCAGCGGCTTCGGCACGGTGGCGATGCGCTGCCATGTCGATATCGATGGCGGCACCGGACTGCGCCACCTTGAAGCGGTGCGCGAGGCAGCACTGCGCTGCGCCGACATCATGCGCATCCAGCTGGTGGCGTTCCCGCAGGCAGGCGTGATGTCCTGTGCGGGCACCGCCGCTGTGCTGGAGCAGGCGATTGCGGCGGGCGTGGAAGTGCTGGGCGGAATTGATCCGACCACCCTCGATGGCGATGCCGAAGGCCAGTTGGCAGTGCTGTTCGGCCTGGCCGAGCGCTATGGTGTGCAATTGGACATCCATCTGCATGAGCCGGGCGAGACCGGTCTGGCCCAGTTGCTGCGCATTGCCGCGCGCACCCGGGCTGCCGGTCTACGGGGGCGCGTTGCTGTCAGCCATGCCTATTCGTTGGGCGAGGTGCCTCTGGCGCGCGCGCTGCAGGTGGGCGAAGCGCTGGCCACGGCCGGCGTGGCAATCATGAGCAATGCACCCGGCGATCATCCATTCCCACCGCTGCGCGCGCTGCATGATGCTGGTGTGCGCGTGTTCGCCGGCAACGACAACATCCGCGACTGCTGGTGGCCCTATGGCAATGGCGACCTGCTGCAGCGGGCGATGCTGCTCGGCTATCGCTCGGGCTTCTACACCGATGACGACCTGATGCTGGCGCTGGACATGGTCACCACCCATGCCGCGCAGGTGATCGGTCTGCCGCGCTACGGTATTGCCGAAGGCCTGCCGGCCACGTTCGTGGCGGTGCGCGCCGACCACGGCCCGGCCGCGGTGGCTGCGGTGCCGGTGGAGCGCCGCGTGGTGGTTGATGGTCGCTGGCTGTAGATCCACGCCGCGCCAACCCCCTTGTAGCGCCGAGCCATGCCCGGCGGCATTCAGGCGTAATCGTCGGCGCGGGTAGCGACGAATTCTTCCAGCCATGCCAGCAGATGTGCGATGTCGATGACCTCGCCCTGTTCGACGCGCTTGAGCAGCAGCGTGCTGGCGCCGATCTGCAGGCTGCTGTCGGCATAGCGCAGCACTGCATCGATGCCCCAGGCATCGGTGACCTGCATCCAGGCCAGGCCAGGCACGCGTTGCGCCAGAGTGTCACCGAACGCGACGCCCAGGGCTTCCCAGCCATCGCAGTCGTCACGATCGATCAGCTCGGCATCGACCACGCGCTGCAGGGTTGTGGCCGCCAGCGGCCACTGCACCGGCAACGTCGGGAAGCCCACAGCCACGCGCGCGGCGATCAGCGAGCGCTGGTGCTGCAGATGCGTCTGCAGGGCCGCGGGTAGGGGATCGAAGCGGGTCGAGGGTTGGTCGGACATGGCGAGGCGCCGTGGAGCACGGAAACAACGGGCACTGTACGAGGCGATGATGCCTGCCGTGCGGCAGGATTGATCAGATATCGATGATCAATGCGCGAGATCCACGCACATGGGGTCAGATCCGTTTTCCGCAGGAAAACGGATCTGACCCCACGCCAGGCAATGCGGCTGTCGAGGTTGCCGGCCAGCGGCCGGCAACACCTCAGGTGCGGTGGTCAATCCGGTTCGTGCTGTACCTGCCGCCACAGCTCGCTGGCCAGTGCCCGCACCGCATCATCGGCATCGGCACGATGCAGCAGGCCGATCTCGTAGTTGTCGATCACCGGCAGGTCGCGCTCGCCATCGATGATGCGGTGCTCGCGGGTGACTGCGCGACGCGGCAGCAGGCTGATGCCGATGCCATCGGCCACCGCGCCCTGGATGCCACTCAGCGACGAACTGGTGAAGGCAATGCGCCAACGCAGGCCCAAGGCCTCCACGGCGTGGATCATCTCGTCGCGGTACAGCCCTCGCGGCGGGAAGGTGACCAGCGGCAGCGGCTCCTGCTGCAGGCAGCTGCTGCGCAGGCTGTCGATCCAGTGCATCGGCTCGCGCCGGCAATGCACCGCCTGGCGGCTGTTGCGGCGCTGCTTGACCAGCACCAGGTCCAGCTCGCCGTGGTCGAAGCCGTGCGCCAGGTCACGGCTCAGCCCGCTGCTGATCTCCAGCTTCACCTGCGGGTGGCGGCGGCTGAAAGCGGCCAGCATGCGGGTGGTCTGCGGGTTGACGAAGTCCTCCGGCACGCCGATGCGCACGGCGGTTTCCACCGTTGCGCCGGCCAGGGCTTGGGCCATTTCGTCGTTCAGATCCAGCATGCGCCGCGCGTAGCCGAGCAGGGTGTGGCCGGCGTCAGTGGGGTGCACGTCGCGGTGGCCGCGCTCAAGCAGGCGATGCCCGGCCAGTTCCTCCAGCCGGCGTACCTTCTGGCTGACCGTGGACTGGGTCGAATGCAGGCGCGTGGCCGCCGTGGTGAAGCTGCCGCAGTCGGCGACCATCACCAGCGCCCGAAGCAGGTCCAGCTCGAACAGAGTTCTATTCGATTTGGAACTGTCTTGCATTTGAACATTTCACTTCTGGATACCGAGGCCGACTTCTACCATGCAGGACGGGGGCCGGCAATGCCCGGCTGTTGCTACCGTCACGCTGCGTTCCGTGGCGACGGACATGAGGAGACACTGCCATGCGCTTCCGTCGTTCCCTTCGCTGGCCCGCACCTATGGCGCGCATGCTGCTGCTATGCCTTCTGGCCATGGTCACCCCTGCCTGCACTGCGACCCCCAAGGCTGATGGGGGGATCCGACTGCGCGATGCCGCCAGCCGTGGCGACGCCGATGCCGTACGCGAGGCGATCGAGCAGGGGGCCGATCTGGAGGCGCGTGACGGCCAGGGCCGCTCCGCGTTGTTACTGGCGACCCATGGCAACCACGTGGATGCCGCGCGCGAGTTGATCGAGGCCGGTGCCGACGTCAACGCCAAGGATGCGCTGCAGGACAGCGCCTACCTGTACGCCGGCGCGCGTGGCCTTGACGAGATCCTGGCGATGACCCTGGCGCATGGTGCCGATCTTCGCAGCACCAACCGCTATGGCGGAACCGCGCTGATTCCCGCCGCCGAGCGCGGCCATGTCGCCACCGTGCGCACGCTGCTGCGGGCCGGCGTGGCGGTGGACCATGTCAACCGCCTGCACTGGACCGCGCTGCTGGAAGCGATCCTGCTCGGCGACGGCGGTGCGCGCCATGCACAGATCGTGCAGCTGCTGCTGGAGGCCGGTGCCGACCCGGAGCTGGCCGACGGTGATGGCGTTACACCGCTGGCCCATGCCCGTCAGCGCGGCTATACCGACATTGAAACGCTGCTGCGCCAGCACGGCGCAACGCGCTGATACAGAGCCCCTTCCACCCCGCACGCTGGTCGTGCCCACCAGGATGCTGTCCATGTTCCGTTCCCGTCCGTTGTCCCTCGCCATCCTTCTTGCGGTGGCACCGCTGTCGGCTTCTGCCGCCGAGCGCGCCGACCTGTTGATCCGCAACGCCACCGTGGTCGATGTCGAGCACGCCAGCACCGTGGCCGGGCAGAGTGTGGTGATCCGTGGCGAGGACATCGTCGCCGTCGGCCCGGACGCGCAGCTGCGCAGCCAGTGGAGCGCCGCCCGCCAGATCGACGCCAAGGGCAAGTACCTGATCCCCGGCCTGTGGGACATGCATGTGCACTTCGGTGGTGGCCCGGCGCTGATCGAGGAGAACAAGGCGCTGCTGCCGCTGTACATCGCGCACGGCATCACCACCGTGCGTGACTGCTCAGGCGACCTGCCCGGGCAGGTGCTGCAGTGGCGTGGCGAGATCGCCAAGGGCACGCTGTTCGGCCCGCGCCTGCTCAGTTCGGGCGCGAAGATCGAAGGCATCAAGCCGGTCTGGAAGGGCACCATCGAGGTGGGCAGTGAGGCCGATGTCGACAAGGCCATCACTCGCCTGCAGCACGACAAGGTCGACTTCGTGAAGATCACCGACAGCACGCTGAAGCCGGAACTGTTCCTGTACTCGGCCAGTGCGGCGCGCAAGGCGGGCTTCAAGGCGTCGGGCCATATTCCGATGGCGTTGACGGTGGAGCAGGCGGTCGATGCCGGCCTGGCTTCGATCGAGCACCTGGACTACGCGTTCAAGGCCGGCAGCAGGGACGAGGCGCAGATCGCCGCCGACTTCGGCGCCGGCCGCATCGACCGCGCCGAAGCCAACCGCCGCCTCGACGCCAGCTTCGACCGTGACACCGCGATGCACGCCTACCGTGATTTCGCCAAGCGCGGCGTGTTCGTGACCCCGACCCTCAACGGTGGCCGCATCCTGGATTTCCTTGACCAGGACGACCATGCCAACGATCCGTACCTGGCCTACATCGGTCCGGGCCTGCGCGCGACCTACCAGTGGCGCGTGGACCGTGCAGCGAAGGCGACGCCGGCACAGATCGAAGCGCGCCACGCGCAGTACCACCAGGTAGCGGCCGTGCTGCCGTTGCTGCAGGAGGCGGGCGTGACGATCATTGCCGGCACCGATGCGGGCTTCCTCAACTCGTTCAACTTCCCGGGCATCGCCCTGCACCAGGAACTGCAGCTGTTCGTGAAGGAAGGGCTGAGCGCGCCGCAGGCATTGTCGGCGGCGACCCGTTCCGGACCGGCCTGGTTCGGCCAGATGGACCGCTATGGTGGTGTCGCGCAGGGCAAGGCTGCCGACCTGGTACTGCTGACCGCCAACCCGCTGCAGGACATCGCCGCCACCGAGAAGATCGACAGCGTGATCCTGCGCGGCAACGTGTATGACCGCGCCGCGCTGGACAGGATGCTGGCTGATACCAAGGCCAAGGTGGCCGCGTGGAATGCCGAGGCTGCCAAGGCCAACTGATGCCCCCGGGGTCGGATTCCTTTCCTTCGGAAAGGGATCCGACCCCGACCGACGCCCTTGCTTCCGGCACGGGAAGGATCGGGCATGGGCGCCTAGCATGGTGGCCGGTTCCCGTTCGACGCCGTGCATGTCCGTTGCCCCCGCCTGTGTGTTGCCTGCCCCCGAAGCACCGTTGTCGTTGCCGCGCCCACGCGTGGTCATGCTGGGATTGTGGGCGCTGCTGATCGCCACCGCGGTGCCGGCGGTGCACCTGAGCCAGCAACCGGGTGGTCTGGTTCCAGCGGCGTTGTTCATCGTCGGTGCCGAGCTGCCCTGGATGCTGGCGACGCCAGCGCTGTGGGCGGCCTGCCGGCGCTGGCCCTTGCCGGGACGGCGCCCCCTGATCGGCTGGTTGTTGCTGGGCCTGCTGCTGACACCGGCATTGACTGCGCTGGGCTGGGGGCTGGGCCATCTGCTGCTGCAGCTGTGGCAGGCGCAGCCGCTGCCGTCGTCGCGCCACGTGGCCCGAGCAATCGGCGTTACCACGTTGTTCGCCTTTCCCACCTTCATCGCAGTGGCCGGTACCGGTCACGGCCTGGCCTGGTTGCAGCGGCTGAACGCGCAATCGCAGGCCCTGCGACTTGCCCGCGAGGTCGCACTGCGACAACACCTCCAGCACCATTTCCTGTTCAACGCACTCAATGCCATCGGTGGCCTGGCGCTGCTGCGTCCACTGGCGGCGGACGCGGCCCTGGTGCAGTTGTCCTCGTTGCTGCGCGACACCCTGCAATGCCCGGCGCAACGTCCGCTGGCGGATGAGCTGGGCGCTGTACAGGATTACGTGTCCCTGCAGTCGCTGTTGCATGACGAGGCGTTGCATCTGCACCTGCAGGCCAGCGCCGAGGCCCTGCACTGGCCGGTGCCGGGGCTGCTGCTGCAGCCGCTGATCGAGAACGCCGTGCTGCATAGTGGCTGGCAGGCGGGGGATCCTCGTCTGCAGATCGAGCTGAAAGCGGAGGTGCAGGGTAGCGGGTTGGAGGTGGCCGTGTTCAATCCCTGCCTGCGTCCTGCGCGCAACGAAGGCCTCGGCAGTGGCCTGGCCACACTGCAGCGCCGGTTGGCGATGATCGGCGGCCATGTGCAGGCCGGCCACAGCGGCAGCGGCTACAGAGTCTGCCTGTTCCTGCCGGAACCGATGGCATGATGCGCCCGTTGAGCGTGCTGCTGGTGGATGACGTGGCATTGGCGCGTCACCGCCTGCGTGAGCTGCTGGCGCACATTCCGCCGGTCAGGGTCGATGCTGAAGCGGCCAGCCTGGACCAGGCACGCAAGCACCTGCAGGGGCGGCGCTTCGATCTGTTGCTGCTGGATCTGGTACTGCCCGATGGCCGCGGCTGGGAACTGCCGGCGCAGCAGCCTGCACTGGCTGCGCACACCATCTTCGTGACCGCACTGCCACAGCATGCGCTGCAGGCTTTCGAGCTGGGGGTGGCCGACTATCTGCTAAAGCCGGTCGCGCTGCCACGACTACAGGAAGCGATCACGCGGGTGCGTCGCCTGGCCGGGCTGCTCGACGATGGGCAGGCCAATACGCAGGTTCTGGCCGTGCCGGCGGTGGGTGGAACGCAGTACGTACCGTTGGCGCAGATCGACTACATCGACATGGCCGGGCACTATGCGTGTGTCCACGTCGGGCAGCGCCTGCATCTGCTGCGCGAGACGATCGCGCGGTTGGCCGAGCGCCTGGCGCCGGGCGGCCTGCTGCGCGTGCATCGCTCGGTGCTGGTCAATCCGTTGCGCGTGCAGGGCGTGGTCGAGCGTCACAACGGGGATGCGCTGCTTGAGCTGGCCGGGGGCGCGCAGGTGCCGGTCAGTCGCAGCTATCGCACCGCCTTGGCGTCCGCTCTGGACGCGCGGCTGAAACACGGTTGAGGCCAGCCGCGGCACGGTTGGCACCATCGACGCCGGTTCCTGCGGTACATGCCGCTCCCTCCGGGCACCCTCTCCCTTTTGCGGACGAGGGCAGGACATGCGGAAACGAGCGGGGTGGGGATGGTTGCTGTGTGCGCTGGCGATTCCGGCGATGGCCGATGTCCGCGTTGAGGTTGATGACCAGCACGGGCGTGCCGATCGTATTCCGGTGATCAAGGTCGAGGGCCTTGCCGTCGCCGAGACGGTGCGCCTGCGCCTGTCGATGCAGGACAGCCGGGGCCAGCGCTGGCAGTCAGAGGCCGTGCTGCGTGCCGATCTGCGTGGCCAGGTCGATACCACCGGCAGCGGATCGGAGCAGGGCAGCTACCGGGGCATCGATGCGGGCGGACTGATCTGGTCGATGCAGCCGCAGCAGAGGCGCGCCAGTGCAATGCCGCTGAATTGGCGACGCGCGGCCGATGGCATGGGCTTCCTGCCGCAGACGTTCGAACTGGAGGTTGAGCGGGCCGGTTCGGTCGTTGCACGGCAGACCCTGCAACGTCACCTGATGCTGCCTGGGGTGCGGGTGCAACGGGTCGATATCGGCGGGCGCGAGGCGCGTCTGTACCTGCCAGCGGACAGGCCCGCCCGGACACGAGGGCCGGCGCTGGTGACGCTGGGTGGCGCGGAAGGCGGCTTCGAGGGCGGCGACCAGTACGCCGCCTGGTTGGCCAGCAACGGCTACATCGCCGTGTCGATTGCGTGGTATCGCGGGCCCGGTGTGCCCAAGGATCTGATTGACGTGCCGCTGGAGACCGTTCGTGATGCGGTGCACTGGCTTCAGCGACAGCCTGGCGTGGATCCGCAGCGGGTCGGTCTGCTGGGCGGTTCCTGGGGCGGGATCGCAACCATGGCCACCGCCGTCCATCTGCCCACGCTGCGCGCGGCGGTGTCCTGGGTTGGCAGCCCGGCTCCGTTCCGTGGCATTGCGCGCGACGTTGCCCCGGCCGATTTCAGGGCCGTGGATCGCTCACCCCTGAGTTGGCAGGGCAAACCGCTGGCGTGGCTGCCGTATCGGGAGGATGTGGACTGGGGACGGCCGGGGCCGCAGTGGGCGCCTGCATTGCAGGCGGCGATGCTGCCGATCGAAACGATCGCTGCACGGACATTGTGGGTGGGAGGCGGCGATGACCGCCTGGGCGACTCCGGCGTGATGATGGCCGTTGCCCAGCGTCGGTTGGCCGAAGCAGGGCGAGGTGATCGCGACCGGTTCCTCTACTACCCCGATGCGGGGCATCTGATCACGCCGATTCTTCAGCCGAGCTCCCATCGCCATGACGTGGGTCCGTTCCTTGAAGTCGGGGGCACCGCCGAAGGCCATGCGCGCGCCGACCGTGAAGTGGGCCCGGCCGTGCTGGCGTTCCTGGCCGAGGCGTTGTGAGCGGGCGCTAATGCGTTGCCGGCCGCATGCCGTGCAACTGCGGAAGTGCGGCCTTCATCGCTTCGATGAAGGCGCGCAGCCGTGGCGGCTGCTGGCGCGCGGCAGGAAACACGACGTGTACCGGCAGTGCCGGCGCCTGCCAGTCCGGCAGCAGCTGCACCAGGCGCCCTTGTGCCAGGTCCTCGGCAACCAGCCAGGCCGAGACCACCGCCGCGCCCAGCCCGGCGCGTGCAGCCTGCTGCACCACGAACAGGTTGTCGCTGAGCAGGCGTGGGCTGATCGAAAGGGTGTGCGCACGCCCCTGCGCGTCGTGCAGCAGCAGGCGTTCGCGGTAGTAGGTGACCAGCGAGATCCACGGTAGGGACTGCGCCTGTTCCGGCGTACTCACCGCAGTGTCCTGCACCAGCGACGGCGCCGCTACGACGATGCGCGGCACCTCGGCCAGTGGCAGTGCCACCATGCGCGGCTCGTCGACAGGGCCCACCCGCACCGCGCAGTCGATGCCTTCTGCGATGAAATCCGGGCGACGATCTTCAAGGATCCACTCCAGGCTCAGCTGCGGGTGCTCGGCGAGGAATGCGAGCATGGTCGGCAGCAGCTGCGCCTGGCCAAAGGCGTGCGGCACCATCACCCGCAGGCGTCCGCGCAGCGTTTCTGGTTCGCCCTGGAGTTCGGCCTGCAGCGACTCCCATTCGTCGACCACGCGCTGCGCATGACGCTGGCAGCGCAGCCCGTCCTCGGTCAGTTGCAGGCCATGGGTGGAGCGCTGCAGCAGGCGCAGGCCCAGCTGCCGCTCCAGTGCCTGCAGGCGGCGGCTGACGGTGGGCTGGGTGGTTCCCAGCTGCACGGCTGCGGCCGACAGGCTGCCGGCATCGACGATGCGCAGGAAGGTACGCAGCAAGTCCAGGCGATCGGCGCCGGTGGCGAGGTCTGTCATGCGCAGGGCGTATGAAGGGTATGCGAATCAGCCTACTACAGACGTTGGGTGAATATCGGCACGATACGCCCACTTCCTCCACCGGACTTCCCCATGTCTACCCCCTCGCTGTCCGTCGCCGCACCCTCGACCGCGCCTTCCACCCCATTGGTGCTGGCGATGGCGGCCGGTGCCGGCTTCTCTGTGGCCTCGCTCTACTACAGCCAACCGATGCTGGGCCTGATCGCCCAGGATCTCGGCGCGGGGGAGCGCGCGGCCGGCCTGGTGCCGACCCTGACCCAGCTGGGGTATGCGCTGGGCATCCTGCTGCTGGCACCGTTGGGTGACCGTTTCGACCGCCGTACCCTGATCCTGTTGAAATCCGCGCTGCTGGCGCTGGCACTGGGCGCGGCAGCGATGGCCGGGCACCTGCCGGGCCTGCTGATGGCCAGCCTGCTGGTGGGGCTGATGGCCACGCTGGCGCAGGACATCGTGCCGGCCGCTGCGGTGCTGGCGCCGGATGCGCAGCGCGGGCAGATCGTCGGCCGGGTGATGACCGGCCTGTTGCTTGGCATCCTGCTGTCACGGGTGGTCAGTGGCGTGGTGGCCGAGGCGTGGGGCTGGCGTACCCAGTTCGTGCTGGCTGCGTTGTCGGTGGCGGCGATGGGCGCGGTGATGGCGCGTGCGCTGCCGCGTTTTGCACCGACCAGCACGCTGCGCTATCCGGCATTGTTGGGTTCGTTGCTGGCGTTGTGGCGCGAGCAGCCGCAGCTGCGCCGTGCGGTGGCCAGCCAGTCGTTGCTGGCGGTGGGCTTCAGCGCGTTCTGGTCGACCCTGGCGCTGATGCTGCATGCACGGTTGGGGCTGGGTAGTGCCGCAGCGGGTGCATTCGGCATCGCCGGTGCGGCCGGTGCGCTGGCCGCACCGTTCGCCGGTCGCTTCGCCGATCGATTGGGGTGCCACGCGGTGGCGCGGCTGGCGATCGCGGTGGCGCTGCTGGGTTTCGGCCTGCTGCTGGCCGAGACCTGGCTGCCGGCCGTCGCGCTGCTGCCGCTGCTGGTGGTGAGCGCGCTGCTGTTCGACTTCGGGTTCCAGTCGGCGCTGGTGGCGCACCAGACGCTGGTCTACGGCCTGGTGCCGCCGGCACGCAGTCGCCTCAATGCGCTGCTGTTCACTGGCATGTTCATCGGAATGGCGGCAGGTGGCGCGCTGGGCAGCCTGGCGCTGGCGCAGTGGGGATGGCACGGCGTGGCCTGGGTGGCGGTGGTGTGTGCGGGCGGCAGCCTGGCACTGCGTTTGAAGTAGGGGGTTGTTCGGCAGGGCTTGCAGCCCTGCACCTGCTGGAGGCAACAGCAACAGCAACAGCAACAGCAACAGCAACAGCAACAGCAACGGCACCAGCAACGGCGGGGTTCCTGTAGGTAGGCGGGATGGGTCCGGTTGCGGGGGACGCCGTGAATCCGTCCATGGAGGCTCGGTCGCGCCATCCATGGCGCTCACGCCCCCGCAACCGGACCCACCCCGCCTTCGACAGGTTCCTGCGGTCTGTTGGAACGGCTCTTGGGGGTCAGATCCGTTTTCCGGAGGAAAACGGATCTGACCCCTGATTGATTTCGATATGCGACAGAAGTGTCGACCAAGGTCGACACCTACCGACAGCCGCAGGAATCTGTCAGAGGTGGGGCGGTGTCGGAGTGCGGGGTGTCCGCGGCATGGATGCCGCGGCCAAGCCCCCATGGACGGGTTCACGGCGTCCCCGCAGTCCGACACCGCCCCGCCATCCCACGGAATCCATGCTCTTGCTGTTGTTGTTGAGGTTGCCGGCCAGCGGCCGGCACTACCGCAGGTGCAGGGCTGCAAGCCCTGCCGCCCCCCCTAATCGTGCCCGCTGTCGTCCAGGCTGATGATGCCGCGCCGCAGTGCCTGGGTGACCGCATGCGTGCGGTCACCGACGCCGAGCTTGTCCATCAGGCTCTTCATGTGCGCCTTTACGGTCTGCTCGGAAATCTGCATGCGCTCGCCGATGCGCTTGTTCGACAGCCCGCCGGCGACATGACGCAGTACCTCGGTCTCGCGGGGCGACAAGCGGTCTTCCACCACGTGCGCGGCGATGCTGGCGGCCACCGCCGGGGGAATCGGTGCGCGCCGGCCGCCGGCGACCATGCGAATGGTGTCGACCAGCTCGTGGCGCAGCATGTCCTTAAGCAGGTAGGCGCTGGCGCCGGCCTGCAGCGCCCGCACCGCGCGCACATCGCCGCGGTAGGTGGTCAGCACGATGATGCGCGCACGCGGGTCCATCGCGCGGATCCGCACGATTGCTTCGACGCCATCCAGGCGTGGCATCTGCAGGTCCATCAGCACCACGTCCGGCTGCAGCTGCTGGTAGCGTGCGATGGCTTCCTCGCCATCGGCGGCCTCGCCGAGCAGGCGCAGGTCGGAGTGGGCGCCCAGCAGCGCCGCCAGGCCGTCACGCAGCAACGGGTGGTCGTCGACCACCAGCACGCCGATCGGGGCAGGGTTCTCAGTCATGGTTTGCTTTACTCCAGGGCCAGCGCCAACGTGAGGGGCGGCGGTGATACAGGCGCCGCGCGGGAACCGCCAGCGCTACTTCCGTACCCAGTCCGGGGCGGGTCCACAGCTGCAGCTCGGCACCGAGCCGCTGTGCACGCTCGCGCATCCCCTGCAGTCCCCAATGGCCGTGCCCAGCGTCTTCATCGGTGATGCCGACACCGTCATCCCGCACGTGCAGCAGGAAGCAGCGCGTGCCGTAGGACAGCTCCACTTCGATCGCGCTGGCATTGGCATGGCGCAGCGCATTGCGGATCGCCTCGCGTCCGATCAGGAACACTTCCTCGGCGGCATCGCTCTGCAGCGGCGGCAGCGCACCTTCCACGGTCAGGCGCAACGGATTGGTACCGTGCCCGGCGTACTCGGCATGCACATCGGCCAGTGCCGAAGCGAGGTCGCGACCCGCGAACGGCCCCTCGCGCAGCGCATTGACCCGCTCGCGACCCTCGGCCAGATTGCGTTCGGCCAGTTGCATCGCTGACTCCAGCTGGCCGCGTACCGGCTCCGGGGTCTGGGGTGACTGGCTGATCGCGTGCAGGCGCAGGATCAGGCCCTGGCTTCCCTGCAGCAGGGTGTCGTGCAGGTCGCGCGCGATGCGTTCGCGCTCGCCGTTGCGTTCCTGCAGGCGCGCGCGGAACAGCGCGGCCAGCTGCCCGCTGCGGATGCGTACCGCCATCACCAGCAGCGCGAGTATCGCGGCTGCGCACAGCAGCTTGAACCACACGGTCTGCATGAAGGTGGGCGCGATACGGAAGCTGCGGCTGGCCGGCGCCGTACTCCAGATGCCGTCTTCATTTGCCGCTTCCACTTCGAAGCGGTAACTGCCCGGCGCCAGGTTGGTGTAGTACGCGCGCGTGCTGCTGCCGGCGTCCTGCCAGCCATCATCGACGCCGGACAGGCGGTAGCGGTAGCGGTTGCGCTCCGGGCGGGCCAGGGACAGGGCCACATAATCAATCTGCAGCTGGCTGGTGCCGGCCGGCAGGCGCAGACCGTCCCGCAGGGGCTGCTGCTCGCTGCCGTACAGCACGTCACCGATGCGCACGCTGGGGGCCATCGCATTGATGTGCGAACGGTGGGTGTCCAGCCAGGCCAGGCCCTGGTTGGTGGCCAGCCACAACAGGCCATCGTCGGCCAGGACAGCCGTGGAGATCGGCCCGCTCTGCAGGGCGATACCCGGCATGCCGTCCACGGCATCGAACAGGCGCGGCGCAACCTGCGATCCCGAGCGCAGTGCGCGGCGCAGCAGGTTGCTTTCCAGCCTTACCAGGCCACGGCTTCCATTCAGCCACAGGTGCCCGTGCGCATCGGCGACCATGCCGGTGATGCCTTCGAGCACCCCAGCCATATCGGTGCGTACCGCGGTGAAACGTCCCTCGCCGATGCGAGCGGCCAGCCCGGCTTCGCCGGCGACCAGCAGCAGGTCCTGGTGATGCAGCATCGCCGTGATCGGCCCCACCGACAGGCCCTGGCTGGCATCGAAGTTCTCGATGCGGTTCGCACTCATCCGGCGCAGGCGGCCGTCGGCATAGCCAAGCAGCAGCTGGCCTTGGGCATCCAGCGCCAGCGACGAGCAGGCCTGCTCGGGCAGGCGGATCTCGCGCTGCCACTGGCCGAGCTGGTAGTGCAGCACCCCGCGTTCGCCGGTGCACACCCAGGCCTGCGCGTCGTCGGGGAACAGCAGCGCATGCAGCGGTTGCCCGGTGAACGGCGCCGGCAGCGGGATCAACGAGGTACGGCCGGCGACCGTGCGCGCAAGATTGACCCAGTCGAACTGCCAGATTGGCGTGGCTGCCTGGCGTGCGGCGGACTGCAGTTGCATGGCGCTGCCATCCAGCAGGGTACGTCCCAGGTCGTACGGCTTGAGGTCTTCGCCGTAGCCATACACGCGGCCATCGCTGGCCCGCACCAGCGAGCGGTAGGGATCACTCGGGCCAACCGCCAGGGTGTGCACGCTGCGTGCGCGGAAGCGGTTGAGGCCGAGATTGGTGCCAACCCAGAGATTGCCTTCGCGATCGACGATGATCGGCACCGCCGAGGTGGCGGTCAGTCCGTGCGGTGAATCGAAGCGCTCCATGCGCACGGCCCGGGTGCCGTCGAAGGTGATGCGGGCGACGCCGCCGTGCGGGCTCATCGTGGCCCACAGCGCGCCATCGGCAGTGAACTGCAGGCGCGCAGCAACCAGTTCCGGAAGACGCCGCGCTTCACGTTCGCCAGCCGCCAACAGGCCCTGCGCGTTGGCCAGGGGGGAGGTGCCGCGCACCCGGTCGGCCAGCCACACTTCACCCTGCGGGCTTTCAGCAAGCGTTGCCATCTGCGAGACGGCGATGCCGGTGTCTTCGAACGCGGGCTGACCGGGCGCACGCATCCAGATCTTCAGGTCGGCCAGTACCCAGAACCTGCCCCGGCTGTCGTGCAGCACCCACTGCACTCGGCGCTCGGGCAGGCCGGCAGCGGCCGGCAGTGGCTGCCAGCGTTGTCCGTCAAAGCGGCGCAGTCCGCCATTGATCGCCGCCCACAGCTGGCCCTCGCGATCCTGGCTGAAGTGCGGGACCACGCCGACCGGCACCCCTTGCTCGTGGCCGTAGCTGTGCAGCCGCCCCTGCGCGAACCGGCTGATGCCGGCCTGGAAGTAGCCGATCCACAGGGCGCCATCGCGGCCCTGTGCCAGCGTGACCATGTTGGTGGACGGGAACTGGTTGTCGACGGGCGCCGCCTGCCGTTCGAAACGACGGCCATCGAAGCGGTACAGGCCCGAGCCCGTGGCCAGCCACAGCAGGCCGTCGCGGTCCTGGCTGATGTCCCAGATGTCGCCTGGAGCGCCCTGGCCGACGCGCCAGGCGGTGTGCTCGTAATCGGGCAGCCCGCCGCTCACTGGCGGGCGCTGCACGGCAAGAGCGGGCAGGGCGGTCAACAGCAGCAGGCACGTCAGCAGCGTCGGCAGGCGACGCAGGAACGGGAAGGGGCAGCCTCGCATGGCGCGCATTCTGGCAGGTGCGGGGCAGTCCCGGGTGACCCGAACGGGGTAGGCGCCCGGCGCCCCGGTCGGCTATCACGCCGACATGTTCCCCGGAGCCCGGCCATGCAGCGCCTGTTCGTGATGTTTCCCGATCGTGGCCCGGGCGTCGGTCTGCTGTGGCTGCGGTTGTGCCTGTCTGCGGCACTGTGCATGCCCGGCACGCATGCGGGTGGGTGGTCGGCGCTGTGCCTGCTGGCAGTGCCGATGCTCATGCTGGGTGTATTGACGCCACTGGCGGTGCCGATAGCGGCCGTGGGCATGCTCGTGCAGCAGGCTCCGTGGCCACAGGTGGTGCTGCCGTTAGCGCTGTTGATGCTTGGTCCTGGCGCCTATTCAGTGGATGCGCGGTTGTTCGGGCGCCGTCTGCTCGGCCGTCGGCCTCCCCCATTCGGGTAGGTGCTGGCCTCGACCGACGGGGGTAGGGCATCGCGCGCACGCGCCGCACCATGGGCCACCCCCTCACGGCGTCCTCGATGGCCACCGTCCTTCCACCTGCCCCCCCCGCCGCGTCGCTGGCACCGCAGCAGGCCGCCGCGTTGCAGCGCGCTCTGCGCTATGTCGATGAACACCTGTCACAGCCGCTGCGGGTCACCGAACTGGCGGCCGCCGCCTGCGTCAGTCGCTTCCATCTGGTGCGCCTGTTCCGCAGCGGTACCGGCGCCAGCCCGCTGCGCTATGTACGCCGCCGCCGTATCGAACGTGCGCGCCAGCTGTTGTCGGCCCAGCATCTGCCGATGTCCTGCCTGGCGCAGCAGCTGGGCTTCTTTGACCAGAGTCATTTCGTCCGCAGCTTCCGCGCAGAGACGGGCTGCAGTCCCGGCCAGTACCTGGCCGGTGATGCCGCCCTCCTGCTTCCCCCAGACCTTGATTCCAACGGAGTCCACGCATGAACCTTGCAACCGCCACGCCCGCTCCTTCCCTGCTGTCACCGACCGACCATGCGCTGGTACTGATCGACTTCCAGTCGCAGATGGCCTTTGCCACCCATACCATCGACATCTCCGCGCTGCGCAACAACGTGGCGCTGATCGGCAAGGGCGCCAAGGGCTTCAACGTGCCGGTGCTGTTGACCACGGTGGCCGAAGCCTCGTTCTCCGGCCCGATGTTCCCGGAACTGCCTGCGATCTTCCCGGGCCAGCGTGTGTTCGACCGCACCTCGATGAACACCTGGGAAGACCAGCCGGTGATCGACGAGATCAACCGCATCGGCAAGCGTCGGCTGGTGATGGCCGGGCTGTGGACCAGTGTCTGCATCGTGGGCCCGGCCCTGTCGGCACTGGCGCAGGGCTTCGAGGTCCATGTGATCACCGATGCCTGCGGCGACGTCAGCGAGGAAGCGCACGAGCGCGCGATCACCCGCATGGTGCAGGCCGGTGCGGTGCCGATGACCAGCGTGCAGTACCTGCTGGAGCTGCAGCGCGACTGGGCACGCGGTGAAACCTACGATCTGACCACCGGCATCGCGCGCGATCATGCGGGTGGCTACGGCATCGGCATCCAGTACGCCAAGCGCATGTTCGGCGCGCAGGAAGGCGGGCACTGAGCATGCTGGCCGGCCATGGCCTCGACCTGGCCCTGCTGATGCTGCGCGTGGCGGCAGGAGGCTTCCTGCTGCCGCACGCACTGGGCAAGCTGTTCGGCTGGTTCGGTGGTCCGGGGTTGTCCGGTTTCGGCACCGAACTGCGCGGCTTCGGGTTGCCATCGGCAGCGCCGTTGCCGCTGCTGCTGGCGTTGACACAGGTGGCGTCCGGCCTGGCCGTGCTGCTTGGCTGGCAGACCCGCATTGCCGCGCTGGCGGCAGCGGCCTTCATCGGCTTCACCGTACTGCTGGCCCTGCCCAAGGGCTGGTTCTGGATGCGCGGCGGCACGGAGTACCCGTTGATGTGGACGGCAGTACTGCTGGCCCTCGCCCTGGCCGGGCCTGGCGCCTGGGCGCTGGACGGCCAACATCTTCCGGGAGATTTCGCATGAGTCACGATCCCCTCGATCCCGGCCGCCGCAATGTGGTGTTGGCCAGCGGCGCTGCTGTAGCGCTCGGCCTGGCCGGCCGCGCCGCTGCCGCACTCGATTCCACTTCCAAGGAGCGTCGCATGAGCACGCTGGTCATCCGCAATGCCCGCATCACCACGCTCGATCCGCAGCAGCCGCATGCACAGGCGCTGGCCGTGCAGGAAGGCCGCATCGTCGCCGTCGGCAGCGACGAGGAGATCACGCGTGGCTGGGGCAATGAAGCGACCTTGATCGACGCCCAGGGCCGGCGCCTGCTGCCCGGCCTCAACGACAGCCACACCCACCTGATCCGCGGTGGCCTGAACTACAACCTGGAATTGCGCTGGGACGGCCTGCGCTCGCTGGGTGACGCGCTGGACATGCTGAAGGCGCAGGTCGATCGCACGCCAGCGCCGCAGTGGGTGCGCGTGGTCGGTGGCTTCACTGCCACGCAATTCAACGAGAAGCGCCTGCCGACCCTGCAGGAGCTCAACGACATCGCACCGGATACGCCGGTGTTCCTGCTGCACCTGTACGACCGCGCGCTGCTCAACCGCGCCGCCCTGCGCGCCTGTGGTTACAACAAGGACACTCCCGATCCGCCGGGTGGGCAGATCGTGCGTGACTCGCTGGGCAACCCGACCGGGCTGCTGCTGGCCAAGCCGAACGCGCTGATCCTGTACGCGACGCTGGCCAAGGGGCCACGCCTGCCGATCGAGTACCAGGCCAATTCCACGCGCCACTTCATGCGCGAACTGAACCGGCTTGGCATCACCTCGGTGATCGATGCCGGCGGCGGTTTCCAGAACTATCCCGAGGACTACCAGGTCATCGAGCAGCTGCACCGCGACGATCAGCTGACAGTGCGCATCGCCTACAACCTGTTCACCCAGAACAAGGGCAAGGAAGTGGACGACTTCCGCGGCTGGAGCGAGATCCTGCAGCCGCGGCAGGGCGATGACCTGCTGCGCCACAATGGTGCCGGGGAAATGCTGGTGTTCTCGGCCGCCGATTTCGAGCTGTTCAACGAACCGCGACCGGAGCTGCCACCGGAACTGGAGCCGGAGCTGCACGACGTGGTGAAGCTGCTGGTCGAGAAGCGCTGGCCGTTCCGCATCCACGCCACCTACGACGAGAGCATCAGCCGCATTCTCGATGTCTACGAACAGGTCAACCGCGAGGTGCCGTTCGATGGGCTGCACTGGTTCATCGACCACGCCGAGACCATTACCCCGCGCAACATCGAGCGCATCCGTGCGCTGGGTGGCGGCATCGCGGTACAGCACCGCATGGCCTACCAGGGTGAAGCCTTCGTCGAGCGCTACGGCGTGCAGGCCGCGCGGCACACGCCGCCGGTGAAGCGGATGCTGGCCGAGGGCGTACCGGTGGGCGCGGGCACCGATGCCACCCGCGTGGCCAGCTACAACCCATGGGTGGCGCTGTCCTGGCTGGTGACCGGGCGCACCGTCGGTGGCCTGGCCCTGTATGGCGAGGAAAACCTGCTTGAACGCGAGCAGGCGCTGCGCCTGTGGACCCAGGGCAGCGCCTGGTTCTCCGGCGACGAGGCGGTGAAGGGCACCCTGAAATCCGGCCAGCTGGCCGACTTCATCCTGCTCTCGGCCGATTTCTTCCGCGTCGACGACGCGCAGATCGCCGACATCACCAGCGTGCTGACCGTGGTCGGTGGCCGCATCGTGCATGCCGACGGCGACTACGCAGGCCTGGCACCGCAGCTGCCGCCGGCGATGCCCAACTGGTCGCCGGTCAACAGGTTCGGTGGCTACCATGTCGGGGGCGCCGCCACCGGCTTGGCAGCTGCACATCGCCACCATCACGGCGTGGCCTGCAGCACCCACGGCGCGCACGGGCATGCCGCGCAGCACGCGGCACCCACCGACGATCTGACCGCGTTCTGGGGCGCGATGGGATGCTCGTGCTTCGCGTTCTGAGCCTGGCGCTGCTGGTTGTGCCGACACTGGCGCTGGCCTGCGAAGGTGGCCGTTGCACCGAAGCAGGCGACGGCCAGCTGCAATGGGACGCGTCGCTGCGCGTGCGCGGTCTGTACTACGACCCGACCCGGTTCGGCATCGGCGGCAGCGAGGATGGCTATGGCCTGCTGCGTGCGTTGGCGTCGGCCACCTATGCCCGCGATGACTGGCAGGTGAAAGTGCAGCTGGGTGTCCACGGCGAAAATGGCAGGGCCGGTGGCCCTGGCCGCACCGACCGCAGTGCGCTGGACGTGCAGCAGGCGTACTGGCGTTGGCAACGTGGCGGTTTCCACATGCAGCTGGGGCGGCAGGAAGCCGGCTATGGAAGCTCACGGTTGTTGTCGGTTCGCGATGGCCCGAACATCCGGTTGGCCTTCGATGGCGCACGGGCAGGATGGAAGGGGCAGTTCGGCACGCTTGACCTGATGGCCCTGCGACCGGTGGAGAACCGGCCGGGGGCGTTCGATGATCGCGGTGAGTCCGGGGCGCATCTGTGGGGGGCGTATGCCACCACAGCGCGCGGCCGCTGGCCTGGGCAATGGGACCTGTACCTGCTGGATTACCGTCGCGACGGTGCGCGGTTTGCCGCTGGCTCCGGCAACGAGCGGCGGCAGACACTCGGCATGCGCTGGTTCGGGCAGGCCGGTTCGCTGGACTGGAACAGCGAGCTGGTGGTGCAGGGCGGTGAACTGCGTACCGCTGCCGGCAATCTCGACATCCGCGCCTGGACGCTGGCGACCGATACCGGCTGGCGCTGGAGCGATGTGCCGCTGCAACCGCGCCTGGGGCTGAAGGCCGACATCGCCAGCGGCGATGGCAACCTGCACGATGGACGATTGGGTACCTTCAACGCGTTGTTCCCGAAATCGGCCTACTTCAGCGAAGCCAGCCTGTTGGCGCCCGCCAACCTGATGGACGTGCAGCCTACGCTGGCACTGCGCCTGCACGACGCGGTGACGACGGAGCTGGGCGTACAGATGGCCTGGAAGCATCGTCGCGCAGATGCGGTCTACACCACGCCGGCACCACTGGTGGCATTGCCGGGCAGTGCCGGTGGTGGGCGCCGAATCGGCACCCAGTACAAATCCGAAACCCGCTGGCAGGCCAGCGAACACTGGCAATGGCAGCTGCAGCTGGCCTGGGTCGACGCCGGACCTGCACTGACGCAGGCCGGTGGCCAGGACACGCTGTTCGCCTCGATCGTTGGAGCATGGCAATGGTGAACGCAACCGCTTCGCACCCCCCCGCACAGGCCGCAGGGGCCTGGTCCCCGCTGAAGATCCAGATGTTCCGTTCGATCTGGCTGGCCATCCTGGCCAGCAACATCGGCACCTGGGTCAATGACGTGGCCGCCGCCTGGGTGATGGCCGAACGCACCGGTTCGCCGCTGATGGTGGCGCTGGTGCAGTCGGCCACAACGGTGCCGATCGTACTGTTGGCACTGGCGGCCGGAACACTGGCCGACATTGTCGATCGCCGGAAGTACCTGTTGGCGACCCAGGGGTGGATGCTGCTGGTGGCTGCGGTGATGGCCGCACTGACGGCGATGGACATGCTGACCCCGCAGCTGCTGGTGCTGTTGACCTTCTGCATGGGGTGCGGTGCGGCAATGGCGATGCCGGCGCAGGCGGCGATCGTGTCCGAGCTGGTGCCGCAGCCGATGCTGGCCTCGGCGGTAGCCTTGAACTCGATCGGCATCAATATCGCGCGTTCGATCGGCCCGGCCATCGGTGGCGTGATCGTCGCGCAGCTGGGCGCGGTGTGGGCATTCGGCTTCAATGCCATCACCTTTGCCGCGATGCTGTTCGTGGTGTGGGGCTGGAAGCGTGATCCGAAGCAGTCCAGCCTGCCACCGGAAGGCTTCGGTGCCGGCTTGAAGGCGGGCCTGCGCTACGCCAGCCGCGCCGGGCGGCTGCAGGCGGTACTGATCAAGTCGGTGGGCTTCTTCTTCTTCGCTGCGGCGATGAACGCGCTGCTGCCGGTGGTGGTGCGCGGCCAGATGCAGGGTGGAGCGGGGCAGTACGGCATGCTGCTCGGCTGCATCGGTATCGGTGCAGTGGGCGGTGCGTTGCTGCTGCCGAAGCTGCGCGCGCAGATGGATCGCGACCTGCTGGTGCTGCTGGCCACCCTGTCGCTGGCGCTGAGCCTGGTCGGGTTGGCGCTGACCCGCAGCTGGTACGTGCTGCCATTGGTGATGCTGATCAACGGTTTCGCCTGGATCACCGTGCTGTCTTCGCTGCAGATTGCCGCCCAGACCGCGGTACCCGCGTGGGTACGCGCGCGTGCATTGGCGCTGTACATCATGGTGTTCTCCGCCGGCATGGCGGCCGGTGGCCTGAGCTGGGGCGCGCTGGCTCAGCGCACCTCGCCGGAGCTGGCGCTGCTGGTGGCTGCCGCAGGCGCGGTGATCGGCGGATTGTTGGTGTGGCGCGTGCGCATCGCCGGTACCGAAGACCTGAACCTGCGTCCAGCCGGGCACTGGCCGGCACCGGAACTGTCGGTGCCGGTGTCAAACGATCGAGGTCCGGTGCTGGTCACCATCGAGTACCGCATCGACGATGCAGATCGTGCCGCGTTCCAGGCGCAGATGCGCGCGCTGGGAACGATCCGCCGCCGCGATGGCGCGGTGGTCTGGGGCGTGGTCGAGGATGTGGCCAGTCCGGGCATCCACCTGGAGTATTTCGTGACCCCGTCGTGGCTGGAGCACCTGCGCCAGCACGAACGCATCACCGCCGACGACAAGGCGATCCAGGAAGTGCTGCGTGGGCTGCATCGCGGTGAACGCGCACCGGTGGTGCGTCACTTCGTGGGCGGTCACGATCCGCTGCCCAGGACTGGGGTCCCGCACCACCACAGCGATATCTGAACTGCCCTTGGTAGAGTCGGCCGCTGGCCGGCTGTGCAGATTGCGATGGATTGATCGGGTTGCCGACCAGCGGCCGGCACTACCGAAGGAGCGGGGGCGCCGTTGGGGCGCCGCCCCGGCACATCAGCTGCGTGCGAACGCCAGCAGGTCGGCGTTGAACTGGTCGGCGTGGGTAACGGTCAGGCCGTGCGGCGCACCGGGGTACACCTTCAACTCGGCGTCCTTGATGATCTGCGAGGACAGTTTGGCCGAGGCATCGAACGGCACGATCTGGTCGTCATCACCGTGCACGACCAGTGCCGGCACATCGATCTTCTTCAGGTCCTCGGTGTAATCCACTTCCGAGAACTCGTGCACGCAGTCGTACTGACCCTTGACGCCGCCGAGCATGCCCTGCAGCCAGAACGAATCACGCATGCCTTGGGTGACGCTGTTGCCATCGCGGTTGGCACCGAAGAACGGCGTGGTCAGGTCCTTGAAGAACTGCGAGCGGTCGCCGCCGGTGCCCTTGCGGATGCCGTCGAAAACTTCCAGCGGGGTGCCCGCCGGATTGCCGGCCGTCTTGAGCATCAGCGGCGGTACGGCGCCGACCAGCACCACCTTGGCCACGCGCTTGCTGCCGTGGCGACCGATGTAGTGGGCCACTTCGCCACCACCGGTGGAGTGGCCGACCAGGATCGCATCCTTCAGGTCCAGCGCCTCGATCACCGCCGCCAGATCGTCGGCGTAGGTGTCCATGTTGTTGCCATCCCAGGTCTGGCTGGAACGGCCGTGGCTGCGGCGATCATGGGCGATCACGCGGTAGCCGTTCTGGCCCATGAACAGCATCTGCGGGTCCCAGGCATCGGAGGACAGCGGCCAGCCGTGGGCGAACACGATCGGCTGGCCGGTGCCCCAGTCCTTGTAGAAGATGCGCGCGCCGTCGGCGACGGTGACGAAGTTGCTCATTGCGGTTTCCTTGGCGGAAGGGAGGGGTGGCGCCGGCCAATATGCCGGTACCACCGGCAGTACAACGCACGTCCTGGCGGAGGGCTTGCACGGCTGTGCTGGATTGACCGGGGTGTGACGCGTATCGCTCTGGAACCCGGCCGCTTTCGCGCTGACGATGATGGCCGTCCTGTCCAGGAGCGAGCGATGTCCAGAGTGCGGTGCAGCCCGCTGTTGTGCTTGCTGCTGGCCACGGCGGTTCATGCGCAGACCAACGTCTACAAATGCGTTGACGGTCCGCATCCGGTCTATCAGCAGACACCCTGCCAGGGGCGTGCGGAATGGCGCTGGGAGGTGCCGGAGGAGCAATCGCTGTCGCGCGGACCGGTGACAAAGGCGGCCAGGGCGGGCAGCGCGGTGCTGGCGCCACCGCGTACCGTGCGCTCGGGGCGGGCGCATGCCGTGCTGATACCCATCAGTACAGACCCCAGGGCCTGTGAACGCGCACGCCAGCACCGCGGGAACGTGTTGGCCAGGAACAAGCAACTGCACTTCCTGCAACGCCGTCAGCTGGACGACGCGGTGTACGACGCCTGCCGCTGAGCGTGGTTCGCGAAAGGCCAAAAACGACAACGGCGCCCTGGGGCGCCGTTGTGCGTGGATGCGGAAGGCGGGGCCTCAGCGGCCGTCGCTGGCGGCAGCCGGTGCCGGCGAAGGCACGCTTTCCGGCTTGGGCAGGCTCAGCTCCGGGTTGCCCTGTTCGGCCTGCAGGATCTGGATGCGGCGTTGCAGGGCATCCAGCTGGCTGTTGGTGCTCTGCACGTCGGTGCTGAGGCTGACCGCCTGCTGCTGTGCCTGCTGCAGGGCGGCGCTGACCTGGGCCGACTGCGCCTGCTGTTGTTCCATTTCCTGCTGCAGGGTGCGCAGGCGTTCCTCGTTGTAGGCCACCAGGCGCTCGGTGTAGCGCTTGCCGGCTTCCAGGCGGGTGGTATCGATGTAGACCTGGGCCAGCTGTTCGGACTGCTGGGCAAAGGTACGGTAGACCCGCTCGGCGTTGTCGACGGCATCGGTCTTGATCACCCGCCAGAAGTTCTTCTCCTGGAACAGGGCGACGTAGTAGGTCAGAGTGTTGGCGTTGAACAGCAGGCTGGCGCCGTAGTTGCCGTTGTAGGTCGTGCGCAGCTCGGTCAGCTGGCGCGAATCCATCAGCTGCTTGAGCTCGTCAACGGTGTTGCGCACCACCGGCGCGCTGCGTGCGGCCGGCTCGGCGGCTGCCTCACGGTCGCCACGGGCAGCCATCGCCGCCGGTGCCACCAGCATCATGGCCACGGCCAGCAGTGCCGCGCCGCGCGCGTGCCGGGCGAAGACCGCGCCCCCTGAAGTTTCTCGCATGTCTAGACCATCCACGGATGAGTGTGGGTTGAGATGAAGGTGGTTCCCCGCCGGGAGTCTAGCATGGGCGCGGGCGCCGCCAAGGGCGCCCGTCACGGGTCAGTAGACCAGCTGCGCCGCGCTGCACTGGATCGACTGCACGTTGACGTCGGTGCGGCCCAGTTCCAGGCCCAGCACGCTCGCCAGCAGGTTGGTCAGCAGCGTGCCGACGCTGTTGAGCACCGGCCGCAGGGCGGCCAGGATCGGCTTGAGCAGCGTGCACAGCAGGCCACTGCAGCTCACGCTGCCATCCGGATTGGTGACGCCGGTTCCCCCGGCGCCATCGAGGAAGCCGGCCGGCGCGGTCTGGATGTACGAGGCCAGGTTGTTGCGTACGCAGCCGTTGTAGTCGATCAGGTTGCCGAGCAGGCTGTCGCAGCGGTTGATCAGCAGGCCGCCCACCAGCGATCCGAGCAGCCCATCGAGCACGCCCAGTCCCTGGCCGGTGACGGTCACCTTGAACGCGTCCCAGACCGGACCGTCCTTGTGGCAGGTGGCCAGGTTCAGCAGGCCGCAGGCGTAGGGCAGGCCTCCGGGCACGGTCCAGCTGTTGAGCGGGGCCAGTTGCCGGCTTGCGTCGCCATCGCGCAGCAGTGGAATCAACTTGTCCACCTCATAGCGGGTGTTGGGCGGGAAGGTGGCCTGCAGATAGCGGTCGGCCAGTGCCTTGGCGGTGTCGTTGGCGCTCATGCCCTGCTTGGGCGAGCTGAGCATGCCAGACAGCACGCGCAGCAGTTCATTGACCAGGTCTGACACCGCGTTGCCCACTGCCAGTGGATTGATCCGGGTCGAGGCGGTTTCGCCCGCAGCCAGGGTCAGGCTCTGCGAGCTGGTCAGGGCGGGCAGGGTGATCTTGTCATTGATCAGGGGTTGCCCGAGCAGTTTCAGCAGCTGCTCGTTCTTCAGGGTGGCGTCGCAGACATTGCTCCTGGAAAAGCGCTGCGCCGGATCGACATTGCCGACACAGGCGCGCAGCACCGACGAATCGACCTGGATGGTGGCCTTCTGCGGGCTGGCGCCGCATTGGATGCCAGTCAGCGTGCCCATCGCATTGGCCACATCGACATGCAGTGGCAGGTGCAGTCGCGTGCCGAGCAGGTTCAGCAGCGGGCCCACCGCGAACAGGTTGTTGCTGTCCACGTCCGCCATCAGCCGCACCTGCGCGTTGTACGCGCGGGTACCAACACCACCGATGGCGATCGAGGGCGGCTCGACCACGCCGGCCTGGATGTTGATGCCCAGCAGGTCCAATCCCTTGACCGCCACCCCGTTGCCGTCATTGGCGATGGAGATGGCGGTGCTGATCAGGTTGAGTACGTTGACCTTCGTTTCCAGCGCGCTGCCGACGGTGCCATCCGGCGAGACGACTTCGGCGAACAGGCCACCGCCGCCGGACTGGCTGCCCAGCACGATGTTGAGCTTGTTGATGTCCAGCTGGGTGGCAACCAGATCGGACAGCGCGCGCAGCTGTACGCCCACGGTGGTATCGCGGCCGACCACGGTGGCGGTGGCATCGACCAGCTGTGCCAGCGAGATCTTGTTGACCGACAGCAACCGGTTGAAGTCGGCCACGCTGAGGTTGGCGCTGACCGGGATGTTCAACGCCTTCAGCAGGCCCGACGGGGTGATGTTGGCCTGGGCCAGGCCGTCATAGGAGAGCACGGTGGCATTGGTGACATCCAGGCCGACCAGGCGCAGGGTCGAAAGCAGTACCGAGTCGCCATTGGTGCGAAGCAGCTGCGAACCGACCGCGAACACCGCGGTCGGTTCGGAACGTCGGGCCACCGCCTCCACGCTGACGGTGGGCAGGCGGGTGTTCTGGCCGAAGAACGGCACCACGCTGCGCTGCGCGACCACCTGCACGGCATTGCGTGGGTTGCTGGCATCGACGGTGGTGACGAAGCGGTTCGACGTGCTGCGTGCGGCGCTCCAGTTGCCGCAGCGGATCTGCAGGGTGCCTGCAAACCTGTTCTGGGTGACCGCGCTCTGCCGCGCTGCGCTGTTGTCGCTGTTGTCAGGCGTGCACAGCTCCAGCCGCTGTGCACCGGCCAGTGCGGCGAGGTCTGCGACCTTCTGCGCGTCGCGCTTGGCCCAGAACAGATAGCCGATCTCGATCAGGCCCAACATCGCCAGCAATGCCAGCATGACCAGCATCATGGTGATCGACATGCCGCCGCGCGGGCGGCTGAAACTGAACTGGCGTGGGCGTTTCATGGCCTGTCTCAGCGTCCGGATGAGGATGTTCCCTTGGACTTGGCGACATCGGTTTCGAAGAAGTCCGGGATCTCGTGTTCGAAGCTCTTCAAGTAGCGGGCGTAGCTCAGCGTGGCCTGGTCGCCGAGGATCGGCAGGCGTTGCCCCGCCTGCTGCCCTGATGCCTGCAGGCGGAACAGGTCGCGCGCGGTATCGCCGATCTGCGTGCGTGCAGGGCGGGGCGCGGATGCGACGTGGTCGGTGGCAATGATCGCCGGGGCGGCGGCCGGTGATGCCGACGGAGCAGGGGCTGCAAGGTCCACCGTGGCCAATGCCTCGGACTGCAGCGGCTGCGGGGCCGCTGCCACTGGTGCGCTGCCGCCGAGCATCTGCCCGGTCAGGGGTTGCTGCTGCGCCTGCGCGCCGCCGGCCATCAGCAGGCAGGCCAGTGCAGGCAACAGGCGTCGGGTCAGGGGCATCGCGCTCATGGAGTGTTCCCGTTCGGCTGATCGGAGGTGCTGAAACGTTCCAGCATCGAGGGCGGCAGGCGTTGTGGGTCGCGCGCATCACGGATGTCGCGACGTGGTTCGGCGGCCAGGCGAGTGGTGCTTTGCGGCGCACGGGTAGTGGTACCGGCGATGACGCGGCTGGGCGGGGGCGCCGGCACAACCCGTTCTGCGGCGGCCTGGCGCTGCTGCAGCCGCGTGCGGATCTGCGCGGCCTGCTGCTGGATGCTGTGCTGGGTGTCCTGGTTGAGGTTGGCCTGCTGGACCAGGCGCTCGGCGGTGGCGGCATCCCCGCGCAGTACGGCCCACAAGGCAAGATTGGCGGTGGCCTTGGCATTGCCCGGCGACAGTTCCAGTGCCTTGGCAAGTGGCTCGCGCGCCTGCTCGAAGCGGCCCGCACGCAGGCGCGCGTAGCCAAGATCGCCCAGGTAGTCGGTGTTCAAGGGCTGCAGCTGCGTCGCCCGGGCCAGCGCCTCTTCACTGCCGCTGTCGTCGTCACGGCGGGCAGCGATCAGGCCCAACCCGTGCGCGGCCGCTGCGGCCTGCGGACTGCTGGAAAGTTCCCGGTACAGGGCGATGGCAGCGTCGGCCTGGCCGGTCTCGCGCAGGGCGTCGGCCTGCAGCAGGCGCAGCGCCGGCGGATCGCCGTAGCGCTGGCGGAAGGCATCGACGTGGGCCAGCGAGGCATACCAGGCACCCTGCTGCTGCATGCGCCCGATCAGTTCCAGGTAGGCATTGCGGCTGTCCTGCGGTGCCGGTTCGGGCGCAGCCAGGCTGGGGGCGCGCAGGTACTTCGGCGTGGTCGACGCACAACCACTGGCGACGGCGGCGAGGGCAAGCAACAGGCAGGAGGTGCGCAGGGCAGGCATCAGGGCGATCCCATCTTGGACATGGTGGTGGCCAGCGCGACCAGCGCCGGTCCGGCAAGAACCAGCATCAGCGCTGGCAGCAGGGTCAGCATCATCACCACGGTCATCTTCACCGAGAGCTTGCCGACCTTTTCCTTCAGGGTGTTGCGGCGCTGTTCCCGCAACCGGATGCTGAACTGCCGCAGCGGTTCCTGCACCGCGCCGCCATGTGCGTGCACCTGCAGGATCAACTGCATCAGGCTGGTCAGGTCGTCATCCGCATAGACCTCACTCAGGCGACGCAGGGACTGCGCGCGGGTACGGCCATGGGTGTAGGCGACGTTGGCCTCCTGCAGCTCGCCGCCGAGCACCGGCAACGCATCGCGCAGCTTGTCGCCCAGCGTCTGCAGGCTCTGGTCCATGCTGAAGCCCACGCCTTGCAGCAGGCGCAGCAGGTCGATCAGCAGGGGCAGCTCGTTGTCGACCGCGCGCCGGCGGCGCTTCACCCACGAAGAGAGGATGAACTTCGGCAGCAGCAGGCCTGCCGCGAGCGCACCGATCACGACCATCATCCTGGCCAGCCCCTGGGCACTGCTGAACGCCAGGGCCAGCGCCAGCACCAGTACGCCCAGCAGCAGTCGCACGCCAAGATAGATGGCGGTGCCACGTCGTGTGTTCCAGCCTGCCAGGTCCAGCAGCAGCCGGTCTTCATTGGCCAGCAGCGCGGATTCCAGGCGGCCGCCACTGAGCGCGCGCCCGAAGCGTTCCAGCCAACCCAGCGAATCACGGCGCGCGGCCTCCGGGTCGCGTGCTTCATCCCGCGGTTGCAGCGCGGTCTTCAAGGTGGCCGAGGTGCGCTGTTCGCGGTGGCTGCGTATCCATCCGGCGATGCCCAGCAGGGCAACACCGGCGGCCAGCACCAGCAGGGACAGGGCAAACCAGGTGCTTGCGCTCATCGGGCACCTCCGTGGTGGATTCCGGTGGTCATAGCGACTTGGCCAGGCGATAGAGCAGGAAGGCGCCAAACAGCTCCAGCCCGAGCGCGATCAGCAGGATCTTGTGACCCAGCGGATCGTGCAGCACCGGCTGGAAGAACTCAGGGCTGGAAATCGCCATCAGCACCGCGCTGGCCGGTGGCAGCAGGCCGAGCACCCAGGCCGACATGCGCGTTTCCGACGTGGTCGCGGCCAGCTCCTGCTGGGCCTGCTCCAGGTCGCGCATGAAATCGCCCATGCGCTGCAGGATCTGATCGGAGCGCCCGCCGATGCGCACGCTGACGCCGATCACCACGGACAGTACCTTGAGCACGTCCATCCGGTAGGGTTGCGCCGCCAGGCTCAAGGCACGGTCCAGGTCCATGCCGCTGCGTGCGTAGCGCACGGTGGTGTCCAGCAGTCCGCGCAGCGGCGCGCTGGTCTGCATCGACGCCACCTGGAACGCCGCCTGCAGGCTGTTGCCGAGTGCGGTCAACCGCACCAGGTTGTCGAGGAAGTCGGGCAGCTGGTGCAGCAGCTGTGCACGCAGTTTCGTGGTGCGGCGCATGACCCACAGCCAGCAGCCCAACAGGTACAGCAGCAGGGTCAGGGGGAACATCCACGCCGTGCCGAGCCTCAGCATCGCCACGACCGAGAGCACCAGCCCCGGCACCAGCAGCATGAGGGGCAGCTTCCAGCCCGTCTGCAGGCCCGCACGTTGCAGCAGGCCATCCAGCGGCAGCACCCGGCGCCCGGCACTTGCAGGTCGCGCCGGGTCGTTGGCGGCGGCCACCGATGCCCCGGCCGGTGCTCCGCCACTGGCACCTCCGCGAGCCAGCTGCTGCTCGGCGTGCTGCAGCGAGGCCTGGCGCTGTTCGCGGTTGCTGGCGGTGCCCCACAGCCACACCGCAAGCGCCAGCAGCACCGAGATGATGCTCAGTACACCCAGCAGCAGGCCCGTGCCCATGCTCAGAAGTCTCCGTACAACGATTCGCGCAACTGCTGGCGGAACGGTTCCAGCTTGTGCGAGTGCGGATGGAAGCCCAGTCCGATCCAGCGGTCGGTTTCCTTGCCATTGCCGTCGATCTGCAGTTCGTGACGGAACATCTCCTGGGTCGTGATCAGGTTGTCGCTGACACCGGTGATTTCCGTGATCGAGACCAGCACGCGCCGGCCGCTGCCCAACCGCGATATCTGCACGATGAAGTCGATGGCGCTGGCGATCTGCCGGCGCAGGCTGTCCTCGCTGCCCTGGAACCCGGCGAAACCGGCCAGCATCTCGATGCGGTACAGGCAGTCACGGGGTGAGTTGGCGTGGATGGTTGCCATCGATCCGTCGTGGCCGGTGTTCATGGCCTGCAGCATCTCCAGCACTTCGGCACCACGCACCTCACCGACCACGATGCGGTCCGGGCGCATGCGCAGGCTGTTGCGGACCAGGTCGCGGATGCTCACCGCGCCATGGCCTTCGGCACCACCGATGCGGCTTTCCAGGCGGACCACGTGCGGATGGTTGAGTGACAGCTCGGCTGTGTCTTCGACCGTGATCACGCGCTCGTTGGGCGGTACGTAGCTGGCCAGGGCGTTCAGCAGCGACGTTTTGCCCGAGCTGGTGCCGCCGGACACCAGGATGTTGCAGCGGCCCAGCACCATCGCCTTCAGAAGCGCCTGCATCGGCGCATCGAAGGTGCCCTTGGCCAGCAGCTCGTCGGGGGTGAACGGGTCCTTGCGGAACTTGCGGATGGAGACCATCGGCCCATCCACCGCCAGCGGCGAGATGATCGCGTTGAGGCGGCCGCCGTTGGGCAAGCGTGCGTCGACCATCGGATTGGAGTCATCCAGGCGGCGGCCCAGCGGCGCGAGGATGCGGCGCAGGATGCGCAGCAGGTGGGTGTCGTCGGTGAAGCGCTGGGTGGCGCGCTTGAGCTGCCCTCCCTGCGAGACGTGCACATCCTTGAATCCGTTGATCAGGATGTCTTCGATCGTCGGGTCATGCAGCAGGTCGTCAAGCGGGCCGAAGCCGGTCAGCTCCTTGACCAGTCCTTCTGCGACCACCTGCATCTCCTCCTCGTTGATCGGGATGCGCCATTCCTGGATGAAGCCCACCGTCTGCACCTGCACCCAGCGGGCGATGGTGTCAGGCGCCCAGGAATCGATGTCGATGCGCTCGTCTTCGATGCTGTTGAGCAGGTGTTCGTGGGCGGCCGACAGCACCTTCTGGTACTGCTCGGTCTGCGCGAACGGCAGGTGGCCCGGGGCGCTGTCGGGCAGCACCGGGCGGGTGGCGGCATGCGGGAACGGGGTTACCTTGTCTTCCATTGCGATCCACCCAGGGCAAGGGAGAGTCTTTCCCGCAGGCCATGGGCCTGGACCGGGCAGGCAGCCGGATCCAGGCGCGAGACGAGCGGGGCGAGGGCACGCAGGTAGGGGTCGCGCGGTGCGTCCTGCAGCAGCAGATGCCCCTGGCTGGCCGCCAGGCGCACGCGCGGGCGCTCGGGCAGCGTGGCCAGCAGTGGCACTTCGAATCGGCGCGCGATCTGCTCGGGGCTCATGCCGCTGCTGTCGTCGTGGCGGTTGATCACCAGTTGCAGCCGCTTCTCCCGTTCGCGCTGGCCGGCCAGGTGCTTCAAGGCCTGGTCGAGCGAAACCAGCGTGGCGATCGAAGCGTCCGTGACCAGCCAGATCTCGTCGGCCTGGTCCAGCAGCAGGGGCGGCATCTGCCGCAGCGGGCAGCCACCGGCATCGCACAGCACGCTGGCGAACACGCTGCGCAGGCGCTGCAGCAGTGCGCCCGGGTCCGACGGCGGCACGGCATCACTGCCGCTGGCGCGGTCGAGCAGCACCAGGCCGGTGTCATGGCGGGCCATCGCCGTCCGGGCCAGGGTGGCGTCGATGCGGCTGGCGTTGCGCAGTGCATCTTCGTAGTGGAAGCGGCTGTCCAGGTTGAGGTACAGCGCCAGGTCGCCGGACGGCTGCGCCAGTTCCATCAACAGGCCGTCCTGCTGCAGGGCCTCGCCCTGGGCCAATGCGCGGGTCTGCTGGGCCAGTACCGAAAGATGCGCGGCAAGGGTGCTGGTGCCGACCCCGGCACGCACGCCCAGCAGGACGATCAGGCGCGCCTTGTGCGCGTGCTGGGCGGTGGCGGCTGGACGTGGCGACAGGGCACGACGCAATGCAGCCTCGATGCCGATGTTGTCGCTGTCCAGGTCCAGCACATCGCGCAGGCCGGCACGCAGCGCGATCACCACGCCTTCGACCTGGGCGGCGCTGGTGGCGCCGACGGCGACCAGGGGCAGGTCGGGTTGGGTCTGCTGCAGCTGTTGCGCCAGCAGGCTGGAGGCCGCGGCGTGTTCCGGGCGGAAGTCGAGCAGCACCAGGCTCTGTGGCCCGCGCTGCAGGTCCTGTGCGGAGGTCGGCATGCTGCTGTCCTGCCAGTGCAGGGTGGTGGTCGGCGGCAGTTTCGCCGCCAGCCGGGGCAGCAGTTCGCGATCCATTCCGTACAGGACCAGATTCATCGGCGGTCCTTGCGGATGCAGCGGCTGGGCGGTGGCGTAGGGCATGGGCGTGGTATCGCAGGCATCATGGGAATCAGCGTGAGAAGCCAGGTACCGGATCCTGGCTGATCGGGCCAAGCAGCCACGCCCCCCACTCGGGAAGGTTCGGCCTGGCTTCGCGTTCGCCAGGCAACGGCAGCTCGGTATTGCGCGCCAGCGGCTGCACCAGCCGCGGCGTGACGATGATCACCAGCTCCTTGTCCTGTCGCTTGTAGTCGAAGTTGCGGAAGAACGAACCGATGATCGGCAGGTCGCCAAGCAAGGGAATCTTGCCGACGTTGGAGACGACATTGGAGCTGACCAGGCCACCGATCACGAAGCTCTCGCCGTCACCCAGTTCGACCGTGGTGTCGGCACGGCGCGTGGTGATCGATGGAATCTGCACGCCGTTGAGGGCAATGGCGTTGCTGTAGTCCAGATCACTGGCTTCCGGTGCGACCTTCAGCGCGATGCGGTTGGGGGCCAGCACCGTCGGGGTCACGGTCAGGCCGATGCCGAACGGCTTGTAGGTGATGGTGGTGGTGCCCAGGCCCTGCGGTTCCAGGATCGGCAGTTCGCCGCCTGCCAGGAAGCTGGCGCTCTGGCCGGACAATGCAACCAGGGTAGGTTCGGCCAGCACGCGCGCCATGCCGTTGCTCTGCAGCAGGTCGACATCGGCGTTCCACAGGCCCTTGGTCGAGCCGAACACCAGCCGGAACGCCGAGGAAATGGGCGACTCGGACTCATTGCCGGAGTTGCCTTCCTTCATGCCGGGCAGGATGCCGGTATTGCCCGGCAGCTGGCCGCCCGGGCGGGCGAAGCCGTAGGCGAAGTTGCCATTGCGGTTCTGGAAGCTGATGCCGATCTGCTTCAACGCGGTCTTGTTGAATTCGACCACCTTGACCTCGACCTGGACCACGCCGCCGCTGCTGACCGTCGAGGCGTCGGCAAGCAGCCCGTCCTTGCCCAGCGCCATGGCGGCGGTCTTCTGTTCCTGCATGTGCGAGAGCACGCTGTCGGTGCTTCCCTGCAGCAGGCCCTGGTTGTCCTGCTGGGTGAACACCAGCCCATTCGAGCCCGCGTCTGCCGCGCCCTGCACGGCACTCTGTACGCGCACCTGCAGGCGTTGCGGCTCGGCCTGCTTGCGGTGCCACAGCAGGAGGGTGGTCGTACCCGGCGCCTTCCCGACCAGCAGCGCCTGGCGCTGCCCACGCAGCATCACGATGTCGGCGACGCCCGGATCGGCGATGGCCACCCGTTCCAGGTCGGCCGGGAGGGTCCATGGGCGCTGCTCACGCGCCTGCAGCACGAGATCGTCGGCGGCCACGCTTGTCGCCGGAGCCAGCAGCACCAGCAGCAGGGCCAGCCAGCGCTGGCGAGGGGAGGGGCGTGGGCGGAGGCGTTCGGTCATGGATGCGCTCGATGCAGGTCAAAGGGAACCACGGGGGGCGGAGCTGTCGCCACGGATGATCTCGATGCCCGACGCACGCGGTGCGCTGCGCCGAGTCGGCGGCGCACGCGCCGGGATCCCCGGGGTGCTGCGGGCCGGCGTGTTGCCGCGGCCGGCCAGGGCGTCACCATCGATGCCGGCGAAGGCATGGTTCTCCGGCCGCTGCAGCGCGAGCTGCTGTTCGGCATCGAGTCCACGCAAAGGATCGATCACGCCACGCGCCTGTGGAAACAGTGCAAGGTCGGGTTGCCCCGTATCAGCCGGGTTGCGCAGGGCCAGGAACAGCTTTCCCTGCTGCGCACCCAGCAGCAGCCGGTTGGCATCGGCCACCGGCACTGCCAGCACCGCGCTGCGTGCCGGCTGGGTGGCCTCGTTGCCCGAGCCATGGCTGCTGCCATTGCCGGTGATGTCCGCGGCGCGGGGGTCGTTGCGGGTATCGCCTTCGTTGCCGGCGACGGCATCGCCGGTGACCGGAGCGATGTCCTGTTGGCCGTAGCTGAGCACGCGCAGCCGTGACAGCAGCAGGCGGGTCTGCGCGGCCTCTGCCGGACCGCTGGCGTTGGGCTGGGCATCGCGCAGGTTGAGGAAGACATCGACGAAATCACCCGGCAGGATGCGGTTTCCGGCGCCGACCAGTTCATCCACCGGAACGGCCAGTGCGCGTTCGCCCGGGCGCAGCTGCAGCGAGAATCCCTGTGCCAGGGCGTTGCTGCTGATGGCGGTGCCCTCGGCAATGTCCTGCACTGGTACCTTGCCGACTACGGCAGAGATGCTGGTGGCTGCACCGGCTACTGCCGTGGTTCGCTGCGCCAGGCGCAGGCCGTTGGCGGTGATCGGTTCACCGGCAGGCAGCCGGGCCACGGCTTCGACCACGGTGATCGCCTGGGCTTCGCTGTGCGCGACGGGCGCGGCCGTCGCTGGCGCGGCCGGTTTGCGCCCGATCATCAGGGCGATCACTGCCAGCAGCACGGCCAGCCCGATCAGGGCGACGGCAGCGATGCGGGTCAACTTGAGCATGGAACCGTCTCCTGTACCGATCGTCAGTTGCCGCTGCCGAGGTCGAGCTGGGCGACCGCGACACTACGGATGGGAGCCTGCATCACCCACTTGTAAAGCGTGGCGGTGCCCGGCAGGAAGGGATGGCTGGCGTAGTCATAGCTGACCGTCACCGTCATGCACTGGGCAGTGGCCAGGCCGGCGCAGGGGGCCTGCGCGGAGACCACGATGGCGTTGCTGCCGCCATTGCTGCAGTCGACACCCTGTCCAGAGAATTTCAACAGCCACTGCATCGAACTGCGGGCTGCGAGGCAGGCTGCAGTACGCCGTTCATTGGCGCTGCCATAGCGCAATGAAGCGCGAGCGCCCTCGGCCGAGGCCGTCGCCAACGTCTGTTGCGCGGCCATGATCATCACGCCGGAGAATGTGAACAGCAGCAGTGGCAGTAGGCCCAGCATCAGCATCAGGGCAAATTCGATGCTGGCCACGCCGCGTTGAAGCCGTGGATTGTGGATGCTCATGCCACACCTCCATAGACGCTTGCCAGAACCCAGCCGATGCCGGCGATGGCCAGGTAGGCTGCATAGGGAATGCCCTGTCGTCCCTGGCGGGCGGCCTGCATGTCGCGCAGGGCGGGGTGCGATTGCCATTGGCTGCTGGCGCGGTTGACCTGCATCTGAAGGCCCGTGGGTAGCATCACGCCCAAACGGCGGCCAATAATGATCACTGCCGCGTGCAGGCCGGCCGCGAGACTTGCCACCACCCAGATCGGCAGCAGGGCCTTCCAGCCCAGCATCAGGCCCAGTACCGCGAAGAACTTGACGTCGCCGGCGCCCATCCAGCGGATGGCATAGAACGGCAGCAGGGCCACCAGGCCGAGCGCCGCGCCCGCTGCGTGGTCAAGCCACGGCTGGCGCGGCGCGCTGAACTGTCCCGCGATGATCAATGCGATGGCAATGGCGGATGCAGACAACAGCCAGGCATTGGGCACCCGGCGGGCATACAGGTCGCTGATCGCGATCCGCAGGCACACGCCGATGGCCAATAGTCCCAGCAACGTCATCGCACACTCCGTCGTCCGTCATTGGACAGTCTGCAGTTGCCACCGGGCACATCCCAGCACCGCTGCAGGGACGTGCGATGCACGCAGGCTCAGCCGCCGGTCGCAGGTGCCGACCCGGAGGCCTTGGTGGCAAGGTCGGAGAGGTTCTTGAACAGCGTCTCGAAGAACCCCTTGATCTCCTTGTTGCCGACCGCGATCAGGATGCCGGCGATGACGGCGGCCAGCAGCCCGTACTCGAGCGCGGTGACGCCATCTTCTTCCTTCAGGAACTTGCGGATGGATGCGTTCATGGCCTTGTCTCCCTCTACTTGTTGTCTGCAGATGCAGGACACCTGTTGGGCGGTGGCCCGGCTCCGCCGGGATCGTCCGTGGGCCCCGCACATCCTGGCGGGGTGGCATGGCGGGAATGCCCCGCCGTGCTCATTCTGGGTAATCGGCCCCGGGGAAAATGCCGGCCGCAACGTCGCGACCACGCGGCGCTGCGCCGGTGGTCGAACTGTTCCGCGATACGGTCGTGGCCATGCGCTCCCCCAGGTGTGGTCGTTTTGAAGCGACCGGATCACCGTGTCATCGACTTTGCCTGAATGGCGGTTGGCTGCAACTGGAACCTATATGCAAATTCGGCAGAAACGCGCCGACCCTTAGACTTTCAGGCTGTTTCTGTGACGTATATCCGTTCGCTGGCAAAACGATTCATCGACGTGCAGATAATGTGATGTCGCAAATGACGCATGCGAAAATCGTGCCACTGGCGACCACATTTTCTTCATCTGTGTATCTATTTTCTTCAATGCAGGGTTCGGGTTTACCTTCGATGATTATCGGGCATACTCGGTTCCAGGTTGCTGCTTTCAATCGGGTTGGTCGTGCGGCACCGGCCGCAGCGATCCCGGCAATGGCGAAGGTTCCTGGAGGAATGGTGTGGCCCTGTCAGGCAGTGGGGGCCGCAGCGTGTTGCGGATCAACGGGGGGACGACACTGTCATGGTCGATGGTGGGGTAGAAGACAGCGACGACAGCGGCCTGCGATCGATTGATCTGGCGACGCTGAGCGGCGTGCTTCGTGTATGCGATGTCGAACTGCTGCTGCTCGATGGCAACGGGCCGCGGGCGGCCTTTGTTTCGCGCGTGCATGAGGAAGCCCTGTTCTGCAGCATCAGTTGCGGCTTCCATTGCCGTGGCCGCTTCATGCTGCCACCTGACTGGGCGATGCTGGGGTATCTGCACGCGACCGATGAAACACTGAGTTGTGGTGCCACGGGGTGCCGCTTACACCGGGGATGGCGCTGACGGTGATGCCCGAAGGCATCAGCGAGTTCACGCTGAGCCCAGGTACGCACATGACCCTGATGCTGGTGCCGGTCGCACGGGTGCAACGCAAGTTGACCGAACTGAGCCTGCGCAGCACGCCGCCCGCGGGCCAGGCGCTTTCACTGTTCAATCTGGCGAACGATTCGGCACCACTTGCCCATCATTATCAGCAGCTGCATCTTCAGCTCGGCCAGGGTGCTGGCCTGCAGCCGGAAGAAACCGAACGATTGCTGCACGAGCACGTGCAGGCCCTGCTCGGTGCAGGCGCCGCCGATCGCCCTGGTTGCAGCCGCGCGCGGCGCACGCATTATCTGATCGCGCAGCGGGCGGAGAACTTCATGCGGCTCAACCTGCGCCGCAATATCTACATGAACGAGATATGCGACGCGGCGGGTGTCAGCGAACGCGGCCTGCGCTATGCCTTCGAGGATCTGTTCGGAACCTCGCCCAACCGCTATCTGTCCATGCTGCGCCTCTGTGCTGCCTGTCGCAGCCTGTCGATGGCCGATTCCAGCCGCCGTTCGGTGAAGGCGATCGCCCTCAGCTGCGGCCTCTGGGATCTCTCCCGCTTTGCCGACAATTACCGCAAGGTCTTCGGCGAACTGCCGCGCGATACGCTGATGCGCGCTCCCGCGCAGATCGGCCAGCCGGCCTGAATCAAGCGCCGCAAGGGTTTTTGGGTGGTTTCTGCCGGAATTGCCCATGCGCTTGCCGATATCGTTGCCGCTTCTGCATAACCCGCTGCCGATTCCGGCCGTGGATTTGCCGGAATGCGCGATTGCCGTGCCGGAATGAAGTGCGCAGCCGCCGCCGCGAGCGCTGAAATGTCAATCACCTGCCAAACGGCAAGTCCACTGACATTCCAGTTGTTCGCCTACGGGGGAAGTGCTCATGAATCGCATCTACCGGCGTGTATGGAACCGCCAGCTCAATGCTCTGGTCGTGGCCTCCGAACTGGCCACCGGCGACAGCGGTGGCAGTGCCGCGCGGGATCCGCGCGCCTTCCTGCTGATGCCCACCACGCTCGCCCTGGCCCTGCTGTGTGCACTGGCCAGTGGCCACGCAGGGGCCTCCGAATCCAATCAGTCGCTGCGTGATCTGCAGGCACTTGCAGCCAAGTACACCCAGCCCATGCCGGTCAAGGTCGATGCCGAGGTGGCCCTTGCGGCTGCCGCAAGCCAGGCCCAGAGCAGCCCGGCAATCAGCGCGGATGCGCGCGTCGGCCTGCAGTTGAGCACCGCGGCGCTGCCGGTGGTGCGTGACGTGCTGCCGGCCACCGTGCAGGTGAAGCTGGCCGCGAACACGGCGCCGAAGCAGGTCGCCGTCCCGGGGCTTGCTGCGGATGTCCACGCGAAAGCCAACATCGGCCTCGGCGGTGCGCAGGTGGCATCCATCGATACCGGTGCAAAAGCGGCCGCCGGCATCAGCGGCGCGCCGGCTGGTGCACTGCGGGGCCTGAAGGCTTCTGTAGATGGCGCGCTGGATTCGAAGCTGAAAGTGGCGGGCCATCAGATCGACGCCCAGGGCCAGGCGAAGGCGACGGCGGCGATCACGCTGCCCGCCAAGGAGGAACTGCCGGGAGAAACCCACGATCGGGCGATCACTGCCGCATTCGATGCCGGTGCAGCCGGCAAGGTGCGCGTGCAGGCGCCGGATGGCCAGGAAGTGGTTGCCGATCGCAATCTGAAGCTGGCGGGCCAGGCAATGGTTGCGGCGCAGAACAGCGCATTGGGTGTCGGGGGGCTGGTGGGCGGCGTGGTCGGCGCCGCGGGCAACGCCGTCGGTGGCGCGCTCAACGGCACGGTCGGTACGGTCGGTGGCGCGGTCGGCGGAGCCCTCAACGGCACCGTCGGTAGTGTGGGCGGCGCCGTGGGCGGCACGCTCAACAACACTGTAGGCGCCGTGGGTGGCGCACTGAATGGCACTGTAGGCACGGTCGGTGGCGCGGTCGGCGGAGCCCTCAACGGCACTGTCGGCAGCGTCGGCGGCGCCGTAGGCGGCACGCTCAACAACACGGTAGGCGCCGTGGGTGGCGCACTGAACGGCGCCGTAGGCAGCGTCGGTGGTGCGGTCGGCGGAGCCCTGAACGGCACCGTCGGCAGTGTGGGCGGCGCCGTAGGCGGCACGCTCAACAACACGGTAGGCGCCGTGGGTGGCGCACTGAATGGCACTGTGGGCACCGTCGGTGGTGCGGTCGGCGGAGCCCTCAACGGCACTGTCGGCAGTGTGGGCGGCGCTGTAGGCGGCACGCTCAACAACACCGTTGGCGCCGTCGGTGGCGCATTGAATGGTGCGGCAGGCACTGTCGGCGCGGTCGGAGGCGCTGTTGGCGGAGCCCTCAATGGCACGGTCGGTAGCGTCGGCGGTGCTGTAGGCGGCACGCTCAACAACACGGTAGGCGCCGTGGGTGGCGCACTGAATGGCGCCGTAGGCACCGTCGGTGGTGCGGTCGGCGGAGCCCTCAACGGCACCGTCGGTAGTGTGGGCGGCGCCGTAGGCGGCACGCTCAACAACACCGTCGGCGCCGTAGGTGGCGCATTGAACGGTGCGGCAGGCACTGTCGGCGCGGTCGGAGGTGCTGTTGGCGGAGCTCTCAATGGCACCGTCGGCAGCGTGGGCAGCGCCGTAGGCGGCACGCTCAACAACACCGTGGGCGCCGTCGGTGGCACGGTTGGCAGTGTCGGCACTGCGGTCGGCGGCACGCTCAACAACACGGTCGGTTCCGTCGGCGGCCTGCTTAATGGCGCCACTGGCTCCGGCACGGGCCTGGGTGGCCTGCTGGGCAATACGCTCGGCAACGTCGGCAGCGCCGTGGGCAACCTGCTCAACGGCAACCTCAACGGCACTCTTGGCAATCTGGGCAGCGCGGTCGGCGGCCTGGTCGGTGGCACGCTGAGCGGCCTGGGCCTGACCAAGCCCTCCGCGATTCCCCCCACCAGCCCGAAGGCCCCTGCCGCCGCGGATCCGAATGCGGGCCTGATCATCGGCACCGGTGGCCTGGTCGGCAATGTCGGCCAGCTGATCGGGCCGACCACCACCAGCCTGTTCGGCGGCAACGGCTACCTGAGCAACGGCAACCTCAAGCTCAGCAATGCCAACGTGATGCAGACCTACTCGACGGTCAACGTGCTGGGCCTGCCGGTAGTGAACCTGTCGCCGGTCGGCAGCACCCTCAACGGGCTGGGTGGTGCCGTTACCGGTGGCAGCTCGCACCTGACCCTGATCGGTGGCGTGACCTCCGACAGCTACATCTACAACATCAACAACGGCAACCCGGGCGGCCTGCTGGGCCTGCTGCTGCCGAAGGATTCGCCTGCCTGGGCCGCCAAGTGCCTGGACGTCGCCCTGGCCGACATCTCGTGCTGGGCGGTCAACGCCGCGCAGGACTACCAGGTGCTGATGGGCGACGGTGCGTTCGCCAACGGTTCGAAGGAAGTGGTGATCGGTGCCAACGCACGTCACGAGCTGCCGAAGGTTGATGCCAACGTTGCCTTCCCGGGTGATGGGGTCAACGACCCGAGCAACCCGACTGGTGTGCCGACCGCCGACTACGCGGCACGCATGGGCCATTCGGTGATCGTGGGTGACAGTGCCGTGGGTACCGCCAACGGCCAGACCCTGCTGGGTGCTGAGGCCACCTCCAACCAGGCCAACTCGGTGGCACTGGGCTACCGTTCGGCCGCACTGCGCGGCGCGCAGGCCAGCTACACCGCGTATGGCCTCACTGCGCCGCAGGTCTCGGCCGGTGAAGTGTCAGTGGGCACCGCCGGTGGCGGCGAGCGCCAGATCACCAACGTGGCTGCCGGCAGTGTCAACACCGATGCGGTCAACGTGGCCCAGTTGAAGGGTGCGATCAGCCTGATCAACGGCGTGGCCGATGCCGCGGTGACCTACGACCTGGATGCCGGTGGCAATCCGAACTACCGCCGGGTCACCCTCGGCGCCGGTACCGGCACCACCACCATCGGCAACCTGGCCGGCGGCGCGATCACCGCAGGCAGCCTGGAGGCGGTCAACGGTGGCCAGCTGGCTGGTACCAATGCAGCCATCGCCAGCTTCTTCGGTGGCCGCGCGGCGTTCGACCCGGCCAGTGGTGTCTTCACCGCACCGCTGTTCGAGATCAGCAGCATCTCCACCGGTGGTGCCATCGCCAAGGGCCTGTATGAGAACGCCACCGATGCCTTCGCCGCTGTCGATGGCTCGCTGGTCAACCTCAACACGCAGATCACCGACATCCGTAACGGTGGCACCAAGTACCTGCGGGTGAACTCGACCGGTATCGAGGCCCTGGCCAGTGGCACCGACTCGATTGCAGTCGGCACCAATGCCCGCGCCACCGCCGCCAACAGCATCGCGGTCGGTGCCGGCAGCCTGGCCGATCGTGCCAACAGTGTCTCCATCGGCGCGGCCGGTGCCGAGCGCCAGGTCACCAACATGGCCGCCGGTACAGCGGCGACCGATGCGGTCAACGTGGGCCAGTTGCAGGCTTCCGAGCAGGGCGCCCTGCGCTACGACCTCAACGGCGACGGCAGCGTCAACTACGCCAGCGCCACGCTGGGCCAGACCGGCACCGCGACCACGCTGCGCAACCTCGGCCCGGGCCAGGTCAGTGCCACCAGCAGTGAAGCCATCAACGGTGCACAGCTGTTCGCCGCCAACCAGGCCGTGGCCACCCACCTCGGTGGTGGTGCAGCGGTCAACGCCAGCGGCGTGCTGACCGCACCGACCTACTCGATCAACAACGTGGCCGCCAACGGCACGATCACCAAGGGCAACTACAACGACGTCGGCACCGCCTTCGACGCGGTCAGCAATTCGCTGGCCAACGTCGCCGACCAGACCGGCGAGATCGACAAGCTGGCGGTGAAGTACGACGTCGATGGCAGTGGCAACGTGATCAACAGTGTCTCGCTGAAGGGCACCGGCACCGGTGCGGTGAAGGTGACCAACGTGGCCGCGGGCAGCATCCTGGCCGGCAGCAGTGATGCCATCACCGGCGACCAGCTGTTCAGCACGAACAGCACCATCGCCAACTACTTCGGTGGCACCACCGCCTACAACGGCACCACCAACGTGTGGACCGCACCGAAGTTCAGCATCTCCAGCATCGCCACCGATGGCACCTTCACCAGCGGTGATTACAACAACGTCACCGCCGCATTCACCGCCGTGGATGGCTCGCTGAAGGTCCTCAACCAGCGCATCACCAATGGTGGCGGTGGCAGTGCCTACCTGGCGGTGAACTCGACGGCAGCGGCTGCAACGGCGGCCGGCGCGGAGGCGGTGGCGGTCGGCCCGCAGGCGAGTGCCGCAGGTGCCAACAGCGTGGCGGTCGGCAATGGCGCCAGTGCCAGCGCGGGCAACAGCGTGGCGCTGGGTGCCGGTTCGGTGGCCAGCGTCGGTGCGCAGAGCGGCTACACCGGCGCCTATGGGCAGACCGGTGCCAGCAACTCGGCAGGTGAGGTGTCGCTGGGCAGCACCGGCAGCGAGCGCAAGATCACCCATGTTGCTGATGGCTCCGACGACCACGATGCGACCAATGTCGGGTAGCTGAAGAACGGCGTGAACTACGCCATCGACCAGTCCAAGTCCTACACCGACCAGAAGATCCAGAACATCACCAATGTGGCCGGCAGCTTCCGCGCCAACAACACCAACAACCTGGCCGACCCGTCCGCCAGCGGTGCCAATTCGGCCGCCGGTGGTGCAGGCTCCACCGCTGCCGGTGCCAATTCGACAGCGCTGGGCAATGGGTCGCAGGCACAGGCCGACAATTCGGTGGCCCTGGGTGCGGGTTCGGTTGCGAACCGGGCCAATACGGTGTCGGTCGGTGCCAGCGGTGCCGAACGCCAGGTAGTCAATGTGGCCGATGGTTCGCAGGCCACCGATGCGGTCAACGTGCGCCAGCTGCAGGCTTCGCAGCAGGGCACGATCCGCTACGACACCACGGTGAACGGCGCGACCAACTACAACAGCGTCACCCTGGGCAGCACCACCAGCGGCCCGACCACGGTGCGCAATGTCGCCGCGGGCACCGCCGGAACCGATGCGGTCAACGTGGACCAGCTGAAGTCGGGCATGGCACAGACCCTGGACTGGTCCAAGGCCTACACCGACGAGCGCATGGGCGGCTTCGAGCGCGACCTGCGCAAGACCGACAATCGCGCTTCGGCCGGTATCGCTTCGGCGATGGCCACCGCTGCTCTGCCGCAGCCCAGCGAAGCGGGCCGCAGCATGGCCTCGGTCGCAGCCGGCAGCTACAACGGTGAGTCGGGCGTGGCGATCGGTATCTCCGGAGTCTCCGAAGGTGGTCGCTGGATCTACAAGTTCAGCGGCTCCACCAACAGCCGTGGCGAGGCCGGCGTGGCCGTCGGTGCCGGCATCCAGTGGTGATCCCCGCCGCCGGGTCGCAGGTGCGGCCCGGCATCGCGGAAACGTCTACAGGGGGAACGACATGAAACAGCATCGCATCGCCCGCACCGGCCAGCTGGCCGCTACGCTGGGCCTGATCCTGGGAATGGGGCTGCTGGCCGCGTGCCGCAGCCATGCGCCGGCCGCCGACGGTCCGGCCGAAACCACCGCCGTCCACTTCCCGGACGCCTCGAAGGCCTCGCTGAAGGAGGGCATCTATCCCGATGTCGCCGACCTGCGCCGCTTCGCGCCGGGCATGAGCAAGCGCCAGCTCTACACCTTGTTGGGCACGCCGCATTTCAACGAAGGCATGTGGGGCGTGCGCGAGTGGAACTACCTGTTCAACTTCCGGACGGCGCAGGGTGCCGAATACTTCACCTGCCAGTTCCAGGTGCGATTCGACAGCAAGGGCATCGCCCAGGGCGGCTACTGGAAGCCGGAATCGTGCGCGGCCGTGCTCGAGCCGCCGCGGCCGCCAGCACCGCCGCCGCCGGCACCGTTACCGGAACAGCCGCTACGACTGTCTGCCGATGCGCTGTTCGGGTTTGACAGCGCCGTGCTCAGCGCAGAAGGCCAGCAGGCGGTGCAGGGGGTGTTGGCGCAGGTGCGCGAGGCCGCGCAGGTGCAGTCGATCCGGGTGACCGGATTCACCGATCGCATTGGCAGCGCCAGTTACAACCAGACGTTGTCGCAGCGCCGCGCCGAGGCCGTGCGAAATGCCCTGGTGCAGGGCGGGGTGCCCGCCACCGCGATCAGTGCCGAAGGGCGGGGTGCGGCCGAGCCGATCGTGCAGTGCGAGCAGCGCAACCGTCGCGAGCTGATCGCGTGCCTGGCACCGAACCGGCGCGTTCAGATCGCCGGGATGGCCCAGCCGCGCTGACAGTTCCACGCCGGGGAAGTGTCCCGGTATACCGAGCCCCCCCTGACCGCCGGCAGGACGTGGTTACGTCTCCCCCGTCGACCACGCCTGCCGGCGGCTCAGGTTTTCTCCATGGTGCACGCGATGAATGCCCAATTCCTGCCTCTTCCCATGAAGACGGAAGCCACACTGAGTGTGTATGGCCAGCTCGGCAACCATGCCGTGGTGCGCATTCCCGGGCGGCGCCTGCCAGGGCTGATCCTGCAGGCCGATACCGTGGCCGGGTTCCTGGCGCAGCTGCAGGAGGCCCAGGCCTGCCTGCGCAGCGGCCGCGCGCAGCGCACCGATGCCGAGCTGGACATGCTCATCGACGTGTTGCAGCAGTGGTATGCGCTGATCGAATCGCGCTTGGCCGACGCCGGCGAGGCGCTGTAGCGCCCCACGTACCCTCATCCACGCCATGCGTGGATGGCCCTGCTCATGCGCGTGCGCGGATCAACCAGCAGGCCGCATCCACGCGGACCCGATCGCCCTCGATGAATGGCGTGAATGCTGCCAGCGCCTTGTCGCGGAGTGCGGCGGCGCGTTCTCCGGGCCGGTCTCGCAGGGCAAGACCCAGTGCACCGAGCTGCCCCACATAGGTCGGCAGTTCATCGAGGGCGAGTGAGCAGGGCAGGTCCACCGCAGTCACTTCGACGTACTTCCAGCCGGCGTCCTGCAGCAGGCGGTGGATACGTTCGCCGTCGGCGAAGGCGAACTGCCCGGATGCGCCAGGGATCCGTGGCGGCAGATCCAGCTCATCACCGATGGCCCGTTCGGCGGTCGTCATGAACGGGTTCTCTTCTGCGCTGCGCCAGGCAATGAAGCGCAGGCCCGCATCTGGCGTGGCTGCGCGATGCAGGTTGGCGAACGCGGCCCCGGTATCCTCGAAGAACATCACCCCCAATCGCGACTGGATCCAGTCGAAGTGCCCCGAGGGCAGAGGGTGCTGTTGCGCGTCTGCGACGATGAAGTCAGCGTCCAGCCCCGCCGCCTCAGCACGCTCGCGTGCCATTGCCAGCATCGGTGCGGAGATGTCCACGCCGGTGCAGTGGGCGGCCGGGCGTGCCGCGCCGGCGGCAAGCAGGCTCGCGCCCGTGCCGCATCCGATGTCGAGCAGTTGCGTGACGGTTTCTGGCAACTCGGCGACCAGCAGGTCGGCCATCGGCTGGAACAGGCCATCGAGGATGGCCTGCTGGGCGACCCAGATCTGGCCGCTGGGGCCATTCCAGAGGGTGTTCTGATCAACGGGGGATGTGCTGGCCATGGCCTTGCCTTGTCCGGAAGTGGCCCATAGGTTGCTGCTTGAAGACGACTTGAGGTCAAGCCCATGCGTGAACTGGATATCGGCGAGGTGGTGAAGCGCAGCGGGGTGCCGGCCTCGACCCTGCGCTACTACGAGCAGCTGGGGCTGTTGCAGGCGCTGGGGCGCCGTGGCCTGCGACGGCAGTATGACGAGCAGGTGCTGGAACGGTTGGCGCTGATCGGCCTGGGCCAGGCGGCCGGACTGTCGTTGCAGCAGATCGGGCTGTCGTTGCCGCAGCAGGGTTGCATTACCCTGGATCGCGAGGCGCTGCTGGCGCAGGCCGAGGTGCTGCAGCGGCAGATCACGCAGCTGGAGCGGGTGCGGCGGCATCTGCAGCGGGCTGCGGCATGCCCGCAGGCAGAGGATGCCCGGAAGTGCGGTTCGTTCCGGAAACTGTTGCGCGCGCAGCAGCGAATGGGTGGGTGAGAGGAGGGCATCCACGCATGGCGTGGATCTACTGCACCACGGCTTCGGCAGATCCACGCCATGCGTGTATGAATCAATCGCGGGTGCTGACTTCCCACGTGGCATGCAGCACGCCCGGTACGTGCTCCATCCGCGCCAGCACCACATCCAGCTCGTCGGCACTCACAGCGGTACTGACCAGCACGGCGATCACATCGGAGGGCGCGTCGGCATGCTCGACCACCTGCACGTCGCCTACCGGGTACTGTGCCGCTTCCAGCGCGTCGACCAGCCGTTCGCGCACCCGCGGCACGGCTTCGGCATCCACGCTCAGTCGCACTTCATAGGTGGCTTCGGTGGCGGCCTCGTTGATCGGAATGCGGTTGATCGCGTTTACCAGCGGCCGCAGCAGGGTATTGCCGGCGATGATCAGTACGGTCAGCAGCACGCCTTCGGCCAGCATGTCCGCACCGGTGCAGCTGCCCACCGCCGCCGAGCACCACAGGGTGGCGGCGGTGTTGAGGCCGCGCACGTTCATGCCTTCCTTCATGATCACGCCAGCGCCGAGGAAGCCGACGCCGGAGACCACGTAGGAGATCACCCGCACGGCTTCGGCGCTGCCGGCGATGCGCATGCCCAGGTCGACGAAGGCGGCCGCGCCCACGGCCACCAGTACGTTGGTGCGCAGGCCGGCGGTGCGCTGCCGGTATTGGCGCTCGGCACCGATCAACGTGCCCAGGACGAAGGCGGCCAGCAGGCTGACCACGGTGTCGGCGAAGGGACCGGCCTGGAAGGTTTCAATGAAGCGCATGGCCGGAGTCTACCCGGTCGAGGTGACAGTAGATCCACGCCATGCCTGGATTTCGAAAGTGCCAGAAACGACTTGATCCCCTCCGTCCCCTTCTTTGCGGGGTCAGTCGGTGTCCTCCACCCGCTCGCCCATCAGCTCGCGCTGGCGCTTGTCCAGTTCTTCGGCGTAGCGCTTGCGCACGAAGGCTTCGGAGACGACGCCCAGCACCTGGCCGTCGGCGCCGACCACCGCCAGCTCGTCGGCCTGGGTCTGGTCGAAGCGCTGCATCACGCTGACCACGTCGGAGGACGGTGCCAGCGAGACGTCACGGTTCTCGGCCAGTTCGCCGATCAGGGCTTCCGGCTTCACGCCATCGCCGTAGACCCGTGGAATCTGCACGATGCCGGCATAGTGGCCCTCGCTGTCGATCAGGATCACCCGGGTGCCCGAGCCCAGTGGAAAGCGTTGGCGGAAGGAGGCCACATCGAGATCGGCCGGGGCGGTGGCCACGCCCTTGCGCATCAGGCGCCCGGCATTGAGGTTCTGCACCCAGCCGACGTCGCGGGCGCTCTTGATGGTCTCGCCGCGCAGGTGCATGCGCCAGGTCGAGAACGAGTAGCCGAACCATTGCCGCACCAGTGTGCTGGACACCAGCACGGCGCTCATCACCACGCTGGTCAGCAGGAAGTCGTGAGTACCTTCCAGCACCAGCATGGCCATGGTCATTGGCGCACCAACGACGGCGGCGGCCAGTGCGGCCATGCCGGCCAGCGCGGCGGAGGTGGCATCGATCACCGGCACGCCGGTGGCCATGCCCAGCAGGCCGGCGAACAACGCGCCGACCAGGGTGCCCATGAACAGCGAAGCGAAGAACAGGCCGCCACGGAAGCCGAAGCCCAGCGAGATGCCAGAGGCCAGGCACTTCAGGGTCAGCAGGCCGCCGATCCAGATCAGCGGGAGATGCGTGGTCAGGTCCAGGTGCAGCGCGCCGTGGCCGGACGACAGCACCTGCGGGCTGGCCAGTGCCAATGGAATCAGCAGCAGGCCGCCGACCACCGGCCGGCCCCACGCGGGCAGCGGGCTGCGCTTGACCGTGCCTTCGATCGAAGCGATCAGGCGCATGATGGCAATGCCGACCATCGCGCAGCAGCAGCCGAGCAGGCCGTAGATGGCGTAGTCGGCGGCGCGCACGTCGATGGTCGAGGCAGCGGGCAGCAGATAGGCCTCGATCCCGGCCTGGTCGGCCACGAACGCGCCGGCCAGTGCGGCCACCGCCACCGGCGCCAACGCGGCCGGGGTGTAGGCGCCGATGACGATCTCGAACGCATAGAACGCACCGGCCAGCGGCGCACCAAACGCAGCGGCGATGGCGCCGGCGGCACCGGCACCGACCAGGATGCGCACGTCGTTCCGGCGCAGGCGCATCACCCGGCCCAACTGAGAGCCGCTGCCTGCGCCCATCTGCGTATACGAAGCCTCCAGGCCGACCGACGCGCCGCAGCCGTTGGACAGCAGGGTCTGGGTCAGCACGATCAGGTTGTCGCGCATCGACATGCGGCCACCGTGCAGGGCATTGGCTTCGACCGCGTCGAGCAGGGGCCGTTTCAGCCGCGTCGCCGCCAGGCTGACCAGGCCGACCAGCAGGCCACCCAGCGGCAGCACCAGCAGCGCTGTCCAGGTCAGCGAGGGCAGGGAGCTCAGGCGCATCCCTTCATCCAGCCCGTACAGGGAGCCTTGCAACCAACGTGCAATGCCGGACTGCAGCAGGGTCAGGTAGCCGGCGATCAGGCCGACCAGCAGCGCCAGCGCGATGAACCACAGGTCGCTACCGCGCAGCCGCAGGCGCAGGCCCTGGAAGGCCAGATGCAGGCGCGATGGCGAAACAGGCGAAGACATGGTGGCGGCATGATACGCCGCCACCGTGAGCGCCACCGTCACCGCATCGGGCGGCTACCGGCTCAGAAGCGGTAGCGGCCCTGCACGTAGAAGGTGCGCGGCGCGGCCACCATGCGGCCGGCGTTGCCATCGACGTTGCGGGTGTACCAGCGCTTGTCGGCCAGGTTGTTCACGCCCAGTGCGATCTCGCTGTCACCCAGGCCCGGCACCTGCCAGGCCACCTGCGCGTTCCACAGGCGCACGCCCGGCACGCGGCCCACGCGCGCATCAGCGGTTTCTTCCCAGGTGTTGGCGGCATCGGAGAACTGGCCGCTCTGGTGGGTGCTGGAGACATTGAAGGTCCAGCCGGCCAGCGCGTAGCGGGCGCCCACGCTGTCGGTGTCGCGCGAGTAGAACGGCACGTCCAGGCCACGGTTGTCGCCCGACTGCTGGATCGCCTTGGTCCAGGTGTAGTTGGCGTACAGCTCCAGACCGGCCAGCGCGCTGTCCTCGGCGAAGTGGTACTCCAGTGCGCTCTCCACGCCCTTGTGGTCGGTGGCACCAATGTTCTGGAAGGTGGGCGGGGTGATCCCCGGCACCTGCAGGATCTGGTTGTCGAAGCGCATCTTGAACACGGTCACTTCCGCGCGAAGTGCACCGTCCTGCCAGCGTGCGCCCAGTTCGGTGGTCTTTGCCACCTCCGGGTTCAGCGGATTGCTGGCGGTCTGCGAATTCAGCTGGATGTTCTGCACCGGTCCGAACGAGGTGGTGTAGTTGCCAAACACAGTCAGCTGCGGGGTCAGCAGGTAGGCGACGTTGATCGAGGGCAGCGCCTTGTCGTTGCGGCTGCTGAAGGTCGCCGTGCCACCGGCCTGGCGGCGGTCCATGTCGATCCATTCCATGCGCACGCCGGGCGTGATCCGCCACTGGCCGATCGCGATGCGGTCGTCGATGTAGAAGGCGTGCGCGTCGGTGGCGTTGTCGAAGCGGGTGGTGGCACTGGCCGCGCCGGTGCGGCGGGTTACGGTGTAGCTGCGGTCGTTGCCGCGCTCGCGCAGGAAGCGGTAGCCGGCGGTGATGTCATGCACCGTGCTGCCCAAGTGCAGGCGCTGGGTGTAGCGCGGCTCGATGCCAAGCACGCGGTAGTCTCGCGGCTGCACGGTCAGCTGGGTGTTGGCCGCGTTTATCAGCGAGCTGGCGCGGGTGCTTTCGTTGTAATAGGCCAGCACCTCGAACTCGCTGTTGGCCGACAACGTGTTGGTGTAGCCCAGGTCGATGCCGGTGCGATGGCCCTTCCAGAAGTCGGTCGGCCGGGTGTTCTGGAACGGGTCGGTCTCGTACTGCGCGCGGGTCAGGCCGCCCGGGGTCAGTGAGCGAACGTCGTAGTAGGACAGCTTGGCTCGCAGCGCCTGCTGTCCGTCGATGGCATAGGCGAACTTCAGCGCGAGATCGTTGAAGCGGTCATCGCTGCCCTGGCGCCAGCCGCGGCCATCCTGGCCGGAGTAGAGCAGGGCGGCGCCCAGCCCGTTGTCGCCGGTGCCGCCGAGGAAGGCGTTGTACTGGGTGCTGTCACCGCCGCCGTGGTCGTAGGCGGTGTAACGCACCCCGGCTTCGCCGTGCAGGCCGGTCCCGGTGGGAATGGCGCGGGTGCTGAAGTTGATGATGCCGCCCACGTTCTGCGGCCCGTAGCGCACCGCGCCGCCGCCACGCACCACGTCGATCGACTCGATGTTGGACAGGCTGGTCGGTGCGAACGACAGCTGCGGTTGGCCATACGGCGCTACCGCAAGCGGCACGCCGTCCAGCAGTACGGTCGAGCGCGGCGAGTAGCGGCCGGTGAGGCCACGCACGCCGATGTTCAGCGACACCGAGCTGCCGGCGGTGCCGGCGTTGTCGGTGACCTGCACGCCGGGGATGCGTCGCATCGCATCACCGATGCTCGCCGCGCCGCTGGCCTCGATGCGCTGGCGGTCGACTACGGTGCGTGCGCCGGCGAAGCTCTTGACGCTGTCATGCAGGCCGGTGCCCAGCCAGTTGCCGGAGACCTGGATGCTGTCCAGCGTGGTGGCGCTGTCCTGGGCGGAGGCGGTAGCGGCCGGCAGCAGGCACAGGGCAAGGGCGGCGGCCAGCGGCAGGCGGGCCGGTTGCATGGCGTGGGTGGGCATCGGTGCGGGCTGTGGAAGGTGGTAAATGAGAATTATTGCTGATTCCATTCGCCAATGGAATGCGCCGCCGGTTCACGCTGTTCCCCCGGTGGTAGAGTGGGCGATTGCTTCCTGACTCGCTGAGATCCGCCATGTCCCAAGCCGCCTTCTACCCCGTCGGAATCCCTGGCCAGCCGTGGGGAGCGGCGGAACGGGAGGCGTGGCGTGGCCGCCAGCAGCGCCTGCGCCGCTACGACGAGGAGGTGCTGCCGCGCATCGAGGCGCTGGCCTCCCGCTTCGAGAAGGTGGCCTATGGCCAGCTCGACTACGCTGGCGAGACCTACACCCTGTTCGCCCTGCGCAGCCGCGACTGGAACCCGGCGTTGCCGGCCGCGCTGGTTACAGGTGGCGTGCATGGGTATGAAACCAGCGGCGTGATGGGCGCGCTGGAGTTCCTTGAGAAGCATGGCACCGACTATGCAGGCAAGGCCAACCTGCTGGTGGCGCCGTGCGTGAACCCGTGGGGCTTCGAGCGCATCAACCGCTGGAACTTCGATGCGATCGATCCGAACCGCAATTTCCGCGCCGATGGCCCGGCCCGCGAATCGACCGCTGTCATCGAGCTGATCGCGCCTTACAAAGGCCAGTTCGTGCTGCATATCGACCTGCACGAAACCACCGACAGCGACGAGAGCGAGTTCCGCCCGGCGCTGGCCGCACGTGACGGCAAGCCGTTCGAGCCGGGCCTGATTCCCGATGGCTTCTATCTGGTGGATGACAGCGAGAACCCGCAGGCGGCGTTCCAGCAGGCGGTGATCGCCGCGGTGGAAAAGGTGACCCATATCGCCCCGGCCGACGACAAGGGCGAGATCATCGGTTCGCCGGTGGTGGCCCACGGCGTGATCGAATACCCGCTGGTGAAGCTGGGCCTGTGCGCTGGCATCACCGGTGCGAAGTACACCACCACCACCGAGGTCTACCCGGACAGCCCGCGCGCCACCCCGCAGCAGTGCAACGACGCCCAGGTGGCAGCGGTGTGCTCGGCGCTGGATTACGCGCTCGCCCATCGTTGATCGGTAGTGGGGGGCCCGCGCCGCGCGCCGGGCCGCCCCCGCCCGTACCTCCTCCACCCGCCCCCCCCACCAACCACCCCCCGGCCCCCGCACTACCCCCGTGGGAAGCGGGGACCGGATTACCGGGCCCAAAAAACACCCCAGCCCGACAGCCACGCGGCCCGAGACAGCCCCCGCCCACCCACCCCACCGGCACTCAAAACCGCACTCCTCGCTCCAAGGCCAC
>NZ_JASJSI010000069.1:10098-22890 GCF_030237085.1 Stenotrophomonas maltophilia group sp. Smal32 | reverse complement strand
GTTGTTGACCACGCAGGCGCCGGCAGCTGCGGCCACGTCCAGCACCTGGGTGTCATAGATGTACTCGGCGTCGACCGGTGGGTCCTTGCGCATCAGCACGATCTGGCCGGGGCCGAATTCGGTGCGGCTGAATGCGCCCAGCTCATACCAGCCGGCCGGGTCGTCGCGCACCTGCAATGGCGCGGTCTGGGCCACCGCCACGCCGCCCTCCAGGGCCAGGCCGCCCGGACGCACGTAGTGCAGGGCATGGCCGCGGCGCTGGGCTTCCAGCAGCATGGCGAAGGTGGTGTCCTTGGCGATCTTGATGTGGGCGATGGGGTCCATCACCACGATGACGTTCAACGGCATGGGCGCACCTGTCAGGCAAGGCGTTGATGGTAGCGGCAACGCCGGTCGCGCGCCTCCCCGCCGTACTGCAACGCTGCGTCCGCCGGGCGCTCGCGCAGTCATTGCGAAACCCGTCACGTTCAGGAGGCCTCCATGCCCCACGCCGTGGGGCGGCCTTGAAGCGGGCGCGGAAAGTGCGATATAGATACGCTTTCGTAGCGGCCCCCGCCAGAGATCGGGCCGTGCGCTTGGGGATAGGCAATGACTGAAAACACGACTGCGGGCGGGGAACTCGCAGGACTCCGGGTGATGGTCATCGATGATTCGAAGACCATCCGCAGGACTGCGGAAACGCTGCTCAAGCGCGAAGGCTGCGAGGTGGTCACCGCCACCGACGGCTTCGAAGCGCTTGCGAAGATCGCAGACCAGCAACCGCAGATCATCTTCGTCGACATCATGATGCCGCGCCTGGACGGGTACCAGACCTGCGCGCTGATCAAGGGCAACCAGCTGTTCAAGGCGACCCCGGTCATCATGCTCTCGTCCAAGGATGGGCTGTTCGACAAGGCGCGGGGACGCATCGTCGGCTCGGAGCAATACCTGACGAAGCCTTTCACGCGTGAAGAACTGCTGGGTGCCATCCGCACATACGTCAACGCCTGACCAGGGGGGAAAGGCACAATGGCTCGTATCGTTCTGATCGAGGATTCACCGACCGACCGCGCGGTGTTCACCCAGTGGCTGCGCCGTGCCGGCCACGAGGTGCTGGAAGCGGACAACGCCGAGGATGGACTGCAGCTGGTGCGTGACCAGGCGCCACAGCTGGTGCTGATGGACGTGGTCCTGCCCGGCATGAGCGGCTTCCAGGCGACCCGGGCGATGGCCCGTGACGCAGCGATCAAGCACATCCCGGTGATCATCGTCAGCACCAAGGCGATGGAAACCGACAAGGCCTGGGGCCTGCGCCAGGGCGCGGCCGACTACATCGTCAAGCCGCCGCGCGAGGATGAACTGATCGCGCGGATCAACGAGCTGGTGGCCTGATGCGCTCGCCCTTCGACATCCTCGAAGCCTACGAACGGCGCAGCCTGGCCCACGCGGTGCAGCTGCCCGAACGGCAGTTCGCGCAGGATCTCTGGCGTGGCGTGGGGTACCGCGTCGGCCAGCGCCGGCTGGTGTCCGATTTCCGCGAAGTGGTGGAGATCGTGCCGATGCCGCCGGTCACCCCGGTGCCGTGCGCCCAGCCGTGGCTGCTGGGCGTGGGCAACCTGCGCGGCAACCTGTTCCCGGTGGTCGACCTGAAGTACTTCCTGGAAGGCACGCGTACCGTGCAGCAGGAAGGCCAGCGCGTGCTGATCATGCGCCAGGCCGGTGGCGACGTCGCGCTGACCATCGATGAACTGTTCGGCCAGCGCAGCTTTGAACTGGACCAGCAGATCGAAGCCGGCATGCTGGCCGAAGGGCGCTACGGCCATTTCGTCGATCGCGCCTTCCACGCCGACGGCCATGACTGGGGCGTGTTCTCGCTCTCGCTGCTGTCGCGCACCCCTGAATTCCGGCAAGCCGCGGCCTGAGGCCGGGCACCGCCCCCTGCATTGAAGATCGAGGTTGAACGATGAGTACTGCTTCGGACGCCACCAAATCCGGCAAGCTGCGGCTGGGCGGCAGCAACCTCTGGCTGTTCCTGCTGCTGGCATCGATGATCCTGTTCGGGGTCAACACCGGCGTCGCCACCTGGCAGGGCAGCCGCCTGGCCGACGCCGGCTCCAAGGCTGCCGACCTGCAGGTGCTGTCGCAGCAGCTGGCCAACCAGCGCCGTGATGCCGTCGGCGGCAACGCGCAGGCGTTCACCGCCTTCAAGGCGACCCGCAATGCGATCGAACAGAACGTGTCGACCCTGCAGGGACGCTACGGCAAGGAGCCGGGCGTATCCGGCGCGATCACCACGCTGGGTGAAACCTGGGCGCCGCTGGGCAAGCAGGCCGGGCAGCTGGTGGCCAGCGAGCCGGCGGTGCTGGCCCTGGCCGGCAACGCCAACAACTTCACCGGCGCGGTGCCGGGCCTGCAGGCCCAGCTGAACGAGCTGGTGCGCGCGATGTCAGCCTCGGGTGCTCCGTCGGCGCAGGTGTACAGCGCACTGCAGCAGGTGGTGGTGGCCGGTTCGATGGCCCGCCGCGTGACCGAAATGCGTGCCGGTGGCAGCGCCGCGGCCACCGCCGGTGACGCGCTGGCGCGTGACATCACCGTGTTCTCGCAGGTGCTCGACGGCCTGCGCAACGGCAACGAGGAACTGGGCATCACCGCCGTGCGCGGTGCCGCTGCCGTCGCCGCGCTGGAGCAGTCGCAGCAGAAGTGGCAGGCGATGAAGCAGGACGCCGACGCGATCCTGGCCAGCTCGCGCCAGCTGTTCGCCGCGCAGTCGGCGGCCACCGCGCTGGGCCAGGGTTCGGCGCACATGCTGGACGATAGCCGCAAGCTGTTCGAGGCGTTCTCCTCGTTCGGTTCGGTGTCCGATACCCGCCTGTTCCCGAATTTCTGGATCGGCGTGGTGTCCGGTGCGCTGTCGCTGATCGCGATCATCGGCTTTGTCTCCACCAACGTGCGCAGCCGCTCGCGCGAGCAGGAACTGCGTTACCAGACCCAGGTGGAATTCAACAGCCGCAACCAGCAGGCGATCATGCGGCTGCTGGACGAAATTTCCTCGCTCGGTGAGGGTGACCTGACGGTGAAGGCCTCGGTGACCGAGGACATGACGGGCGCGATCGCGGACGCAATCAATTACGCGGTCGACGAGCTGCGCCACCTGGTGACCACCATCAACGACACCTCGGCCAAGGTCGCGCTGTCCACCCAGGAAACCCAGGCCACCGCCATGCAGCTGGCAGAGGCGGCGGGCCACCAGGCCAACCAGATCACCTCGGCGTCGGACCGCATCGGCGAAATCGCGGCGAGCATCGAGCAGGTGTCGCGCAACTCGGCCGAATCGGCCGACGTGGCACAGCGCTCGGTGGTGATCGCCGCCGAGGGTGCCGGCGTGGTGCGCGAGACCATCCAGGGCATGGACCAGATCCGCGACCAGATCCAGGAAACCTCCAAGCGCATCAAGCGCCTGGGCGAGTCGTCGCAGGAAATCGGCTCGATCGTGGAACTGATCAACGACATTTCCGAGCAGACCAACATCCTGGCGTTGAACGCGGCGGTGCAGGCGGCTTCGGCCGGTGAAGCGGGTCGCGGTTTCGCGGTCGTGGCCGACGAAGTGCAGCGCCTGGCAGAACGCACCTCGGGTGCGACCCGACGCATCGAGAACCTGGTGCAGGCCATTCAGGCCGATACCAACGAAGCGGTCACCTCGATGGAACAGACCACCGCCGAAGTGGTGTCCGGTGCACGCCTGGCCGAGGACGCCGGCACCGCGCTGACCGAAATCGAGCGCGTGTCCAATGCACTGAACACCCTCATCAAGAACATCTCCATCGCCGCCCAGCAGCAGTCGGCCGCGGCCTCGGACATCACCCGCACCATGGGCGTGATCCGGCAGATCACCGGCCAGACCTCGCAGGGTGCCGGGCAGACCGCCGAATCGATCGGCCACCTCGCGCAACTGGCGGCCGACCTGCGTCGTTCGGTCGCCGACTTCAAGCTGCCGGCGTGACGCGGGCAGGGCGGCGAGCAAGGAACCAGTCGATGAAGCATTTCCATTCCCCACGCCAGAACTCGCGCGGCTTCCGCGCGGCGGCGAACGGAGCGCGTCCATGAGCAGTCTGCGCGATGCGATGAGCCATGCAGCGCTGGGCTGGGTCAAGCCCGAGCTGGACGAGACCCTGCGCCAGGTGCGCAACGAGGTCGAGTACTACGCGGAAGACCCGAGCGATGCCAGCCGCATGCGCATCTGCGCCGGCTACCTGCACCAGGTGCAGGGCACCCTGCGCATGGTCGAGCTGTACGCGCCGGCGATGGTGGCCGAGGAGCTTGAACAGCTGGCCCATGCCATCGGCGCCGGTGGCGTGGCGGACCGGGATGAAGCCTGCGCGACCCTGATGCGCGGCAGCGTGCTGCTGCCCGACTACCTGGAGCGCCTGCAGAACGGTCATCGCGACATTCCGATCGTGTTGATGCCGTTGCTCAACGAGATCCGCGCCGCGCGTGGCGAGGAAGGCGTGCATGACAGCGTGCTGCTGGCGTTCGCGCCGGACAGCGTCACCGCCACCGAGGCCGAACTGGACCATGCGCGTGGCAGTCTGAGCGGGCGCAACCGCGAACTGCTCGACACCGTTGGCAGCGCGGTGAAGGAAGAACTGCTGCGCATCAAGGACGCACTGGACCTGCACCTGCGTACCGGCGGTGCGCCGGAACAGCTGCAGACCCAGGCCAATGAACTGGGCGCGGTGGCCGATACGCTGGGCATGATGGGCCTGGGCGTGGCCCGCGGCGTGGTCGTGCAGCAGCGTGATGCACTGCGTGGCGTGGTCGAAGGCCGCCAGCAGATCGATGAGAACCTGCTGCTGGATATCGCCGGTGCGCTGCTCTACGTGGATGCCTCGCTGGATGACCAGGTCGCCCATCTGGGCGCCGGCGGCAGTGGCGAGGACGATCCGAGCGCAGTGGAGAACCGGCGCACGGTAGAGGTACTGGCCCATGAGGCCATCGCCAACTTCGCCGCCGCCCGCGAGCATTTCGTCGCGTTCATCGAAACCGGCTGGCACCACGCTGAGCTGCAGGACGTGCCGCGCCTGCTGGGCGACGTCTCCGGCGCGCTGCGCATGCTCGACCTGGGTACCGCTGCCGACTACCTGCGCGGTGTGCAGCAGTACATCGAGGCCGAGCTGATTGGCCGCCAGCGCGTGCCGAGCGGCCGCCAGCTGGACACCCTGGCCGACGCCATGGCCAGCCTGGAGTACTACCTGGAAGCCCTGCGCGACCGTCGTCCGGGCCGCGAGGACATCCTCGACATCACCCGCAGCAGCCTCGAGGCGCTGCGCTACTGGCCGCTGCCGGACCGCGATGCGGGCGAGCCGGCACTGTTTGCGCCGCAGGCCATCGAGCGTGAGCCGGTTTCGCTGCTGGCCACGGCACTGCAGCCGGAGCACATCGAGATCCCGGTACAGTCGGCGGCACCGGCACCCGGTGAGGTGCCGGTACCGCTGCCGGACTTCACCTTCGATCCGCCACCGGCCACGCCTTCGACGGCGGCGGTCGACAACAGCCTGATGTTCGGTGGGCTGGGGTCCGACGCCTCCGCGCCGCTGTCGCTGCATGACGAGGCGGATGCACCGCTGGTCTTTGCTGCTTCCAGTGCACCGGCGCCCGAGGTCCCGCAATGGGATCTGGCACCGTTCCATCCGGAGGCCGATCCGCTCGCACCAGCGGACGATGAGCGCAGCCCGACGTTTGCCAGCTTCGATCCGGTCAGTTTCGAACAGGTCGATGCAGGGCAGGGGGCCGCCACGCAGTGGACGCTGCCGGTGCAGTCCAGTGCAACGGCTGGCCTGGACGTCGAAGACGCCGCCGACGCGACGCTGTCCATCGAGACCGGCACGCATGCCGCACCGGTGTTCGACCCGGTGGCCGCCGAGCATGATGCGGTTTCTGCAAGCGACGACGTGGTGTTCCGTTTCGACGCCGACTCGCTGGATAACGCCGACGATGTGCTCTCGCTGCACGCGATGGAAACGTTGTCGCTGGACGACGCTGCCGGGCTGCATCCGTTGCTGGAGAGCGTCGATGCCACCGCCCCTGTGGTGGTGGAAGAGAACCCTGTTGCCGCAGAACCGGACATCACCCCTGTGGATGTGCCGGTGGAAGCGCCCGCGTCGCTTGCCGATGCGCCGGCAGCGGCGGTGTCGGTGATCGACATCGACACCATCGCGCCGATTGATTTCAGCGAAGCCGACGCGCAGTTCTTTGCCGAGCTGAGCGCTGCGGCCGCGGACTTCAATCCGCAGGCGACCCCAACGCCGGCCGATGCGCAAGCGCCGGTCGCCGTGGGCGACGCGGAAGGTACAGAAGCCGGCTTCGAGGCGGGCTTCGACGACGATGCCGAGAACATCGACGAGGACATCCGCGAGGTGTTCCTGGAAGAGTTCGACGACGAACTGGCCAACCTCGGTACGTTGCTGCCGGCATGGCGCATGCAGCCGGACAACATGGACCGTCTGCGTCCTATCCGCCGCATCTTCCACACGCTCAAGGGCAGTGGCCGACTGGTCGGTGCACGCACCCTGGGTGAATTCGCGTGGAAGATCGAGGGCATGCTCAACCGCGTGCTCGACGGCAGCCGCCCGGCGACGCCAGCCGTGCTGGCCATGGTCGACAACGCGCATGCCGCGCTGCCGCAGCTGAACGCCGCTCTGCGCCATGGCCAGCGGATCAGCGTGGACCTGCAGGCGATGCAGGCCATTGCCGATCGCGTCGGCGCGGGTGAGGAAACCTATTACGTACCGCTGCCGGTTGCGGCTGCTCCCGCCGCACCGGTGGTCGAAGTCGATGGCGAGGACGAGATCAGCCGCATCCTCGAAGCCGAAGCAATGGCGTCGGTGGAGGCTGAAGCCGATGCGGACCCGGCGCCCGAAGCACTGGGCACGCCGGCCAACATCGACAGCGTACTGCGCGAGATCCTGGAAGCCGAAGTGGAAGTCCACCAGGCGACCCTGCAGGACTGGCTGCGCTCGGCGCAGCAGGCGCCGCAGCCGGTCAGCGACGCGCTGCTGCGCGCGGTGCACACCATGAACGGCGCCTTCGCGATGACCGAAGTGCCGGAAATCACTGCCGTTACCGGCGGTGCCGAGTCCTACATCAAGCGTGCGCTGGCTGCAGACGTGGTGCCGGGCGACGAGGGCGTGGCTGCGCTGGATGCGACCGCGCAGGCGATCACCGCGACCATGGAAGCGCTGCAGGCCGAACAGCCGCGCATCACCCCGCAGGAAGCGCTGGTGCAGCGCCTGCAGGCGCTGGCCGGTGAACTGCCGGAAGCGCGCTGGCCGATGGTCGGGCTGGAGGCCGACGACGAGGATCTGGCGCTGGAGGCCGGGGAGACTGGTCCTGCGTTCGAAGCTGCTGCGCCCGGGATCGAACCTGCCGGGCCCGAGCTGGAACCGCTTGCCGCCGATGTGCAGGCCGCCGGGACCGCGGGCGCGATCGGCACAGGCCTCGATGTCGGCGAATTGACCGGCAGCGATGATCTGTCGCGATACTTCGATGCCGGATGGCCATTGGTACCGGGTGAAGGCGAAGCCATCGCCGAGGACATCGGATCGATTGAATCGATCCAGCCCGTCGAGGGCGAGCCGGTTGTTGCGACGACCGACGTGGACGCCGCAGCGACGCCGGTCGCGGAGGCCGATCTGACCGCCGCGGACGACCTGTCGCCCTACCTCGACGCCCGCGCGCTGCCGGTGGATGACCGCGACGCCGATGAGATGCCGGTGTCCGTGGAGGTTGACGCAATCGACCTGAATACGTCGATGTCCGCTGACCTGGGCGATGCCGACGCCAGCCTCGATGACGACGCTGCTGCACTGCCACTCGACAGCGAGCTGTCGAGCCTGCAGGATGAAATGGCTGCGCCGGGTTTTGCAGAACCGGTCACGCTGGCAGCCGCGCTCGAGGCCGGCCTGCACGTGATCGACGAAGAGCAGACCCTGGACGACGACGGGCAATGGCCCGTGCTCGGCCTCCAGGCCAGCGAACTCGCGCCGGGCGAGGCGGAAGCCTTTGCCGAGGATGCGGACGTCGGCGGGGAGGCGGCGGTCGGCGAAGGAGAGAGCGCCGATCAGCCGTCCCCGGCGACGGTGAATGAGGTGAGCGCGACCGAAGCACTGCAGGCCTCCGCCGAGCCGGTGCGGTTCTTCGAACTGGAAGATGCACCGGGGCAGGGCGAGGTCCAGGCCGATGTCGAGGCCGGCGCCGTGGCGCGTTCCCCGCTCCACGAAGAAGCCTCCGCTCTGGAAGACAACGCGGACGGCGCCGATGCGCTCGATTTCAGTGTTTATGACCGCGAGCTGGTCGACATCTTCGTCGAGGAAGGCAAGGATCTGCTTGACCACTGCGACGGCCTGATCAGCGAACTGCGCGATGCGCCGCAGGATCGAGAGGTACTGGCCGGCCTGCAGCGTGACCTGCACACCCTGAAGGGTGGCGCACGCATGGCCGGCATCAATGCCATCGGCGATCTGGGCCACAGCATCGAATCCCTGCTGGAAGCCGTGGCGGCCGGTCGCACCGAGATCGAACGCCGCGACGTGCAGCTGCTGGAGCGCGGCTTCGACCGTCTGCACCAGCTGCTCACGCGCACCGGTGCCCACCGCGTGGTGGAGCCCGCACAGGATCTGGTGGAGGCCTTCGAGGTCCGCACCACCACCGATATCGCGGCGGCCGCTGTGGCCGCGCGTGCGGCCAGCGAGGCCGAGGCTGTGCCGGCACAGGCTGAGGGCCCGCTGGCGTCGCCGGCCGATGCCCCGCTGTCGGCACCGCTGCCGGCCGAAGGCGTGGCCGACGAAGACCCGTCGGCCCGTCCGCAGCAGGAACAGGTGCGCGTGCGCGCCGACCTGCTCGACCGCCTGGTCAACCACGCCGGTGAAGTGGCGATCTACCGTTCGCGCCTGGAACAGCAGCTCGGCGCCTTCCGTGGCGCCATGGGCGAACTGGAGCGCACCAATGCGCGTCTTCGCGACCAGCTGCGCCGCCTCGACCTGGAAACCGAGGCGCAGATCGTCGCCCGCTACCAGCGCGAGCAGGACCAGGCTGACCAGAAGTTCGATCCGCTGGAACTGGACCGTTTCTCCACCCTGCAGCAGCTCAGCCGTGCGCTGAACGAGTCCGCTGCCGACCTTGGCGGCCTGCAGGGCGTGCTGGACGATCTGTCGCGCCAGTACGATTCGCTGTTGCAGCAGCAGTCGCGCGTCAGCTCGGAACTGCAGGACGGCCTGATGCGTGCGCGCATGGTGCCGTTCGATGGCCTGGTGCCGCGCCTGCGCCGCGTGGTCCGCCAATCCGGCATGGATACCGGCAAGCAGGTCCACCTGACCTTGGAAGGCACTCACGGCGAACTGGACCGCAACGTCCTCGATCGCATGGTCGCGCCGCTGGAGCACATGCTGCGCAACTCCGTGGCCCATGGCCTGGAAGCGCCGGAACAGCGCCGCGCCGCTGGCAAGCCGGAGGAGGGCGAGATCGCCATCCGCCTGCACCGCGAAGGCTCGGAGATCGTGCTGGAAGTGGCTGACGACGGTGCCGGCCTGGACCGCGAAGCGATCCGCCGCCGCGCCATCGACCGTGGCCTGCTGGCCGCCGATGCGCAGCCGAACGAGCAGGAACTGGACAACCTGATCTTCGCCTCCGGTTTCACCACCGCCGACCAGGTCAGCCAGCTGGCAGGCCGAGGCGTGGGCATGGACGTGGTGCGCAACGAAGTGCGCCAGCTGGGTGGTTCGGTCGACATCCAGTCGGTGCGTGGCCAGGGCGTGCGCTTCACCCTGCGCCTGCCGCAGACGCTGGCCGTCACCCAGGCGGTGTTCGTGCAGATCGGCGAAACCACCTTTGCGGTGCCGGTCGCCTCGGTCAGTGGCATCGGCCGCCTGTCGCGCGAGCGTTTCGAAGCGGCCGACAGCAGCTATCGCTACAGCGGCGAGGACTATCCGCTGTACGACCTCGGCAGCCTGGTCGGGCAGGCTCCGGCGCGTGCCGATGGCCAGGACCAGGTGCCGCTGCTGCTGGTCCGTGCGGGTGACCTGCGTGCCGCCGTGGCGATCGACCAGGTGCTGGGCAACCGCGAAATCGTGGTCAAGCCGGTCGGCCTGCAGATCGCTTCGGTGCCGGGCATCTATGGCGCCACCATCACCGGCGATGGCCGCGTGGTGGTGATCCTGGACGTGGCACCGCTGGTGCGCCGCTTCCTCGCCAACCCGACGCTGCCGGTGCTGGCCAACGCCCCGCGCCAGGAGCGCCAGGTGCCGCTGGTGATGGTGGTGGACGACTCGCTGACCATGCGCAAGGTCACCGGGCGCATCCTCGAACGCCACAACTTCGAGGTCAGTGTCGCCCGCGACGGCGTGGAAGCACTGGAGCGCCTGGAAGAGCGTGTGCCCGACCTGATGCTGCTGGACATCGAGATGCCGCGCATGGATGGCTACGAGCTTGCCACCGCGATGCGTGCCGACCCGCGCTACAAGGACGTGCCGATCGTGATGATCACCTCGCGCAGCGGCGACAAGCACCGCCAGCGTGCCTTCGAGATCGGCGTGCAGCGCTACCTGGGCAAGCCGTACCAGGAGCTGGACCTGATGCGTAACGTGTACGACCTGCTGGGGATCGCCCGTGTCCGTGAGTGAAGCCCAGGCGGCTCCGGCCGTCGCCCTGCTGGCCCGCCCTGGCGCGGCGCGCGAGCGCCTGCGCGAAGCGTTGTCGCACGCCGATGTGCAGCTGGTGCTGGAAGACGACCCGAACGTCCTGGAGCCTCAGCTCCTGCAGGACGCGCGTCCACAGTTCGTGGTGATCGCGCTGGAGGCGGCCATCGAGGATGCTCTGGAACGGCTTGAAGCGGTGCTGTCCGCACCGGGCCTGACCCTGGTCTTCGACGAGGCCGAACTCGCGGCGCGCCGTGATGGTTGGGAGGCACAGCGCTGGGGCCGCCACCTGGCCGCCAAGCTGCACGGTCACCAGCAGGTGCTGCCGCCGGGTGCGGAAGACGAACCCGCCCTGCAGCTGGAACCGGGTCACCCGGCACCGCCGCCGGCACCACGGGAAGAAGCGCTTCAGCCGCATCTGGACCAGGCGTTGAGCTGGGCGGACGAAGTGCCGGCGGACAGCCTGTATGCGCCACCGGCGCACCTGCACGAACCGATCGCGCTGGAGCAGGCACTGGCCGCGCTGCAGCCGGTCGTGCCGGAGCCGCTGGAGGCAGCGCCGATGCAGCCGGTCGCCACGCCGGCCGCACCGGTTACGCCGCCGGTATCCTTCGACCACACCGCGTGGTCGCTGGTCGATGACGTGGCAGACGTACCCGCGGCCACCGGCCACAGCGCCGCGGTGGAAGCGCCGCTGCCATCCTTCGATACCGATCACCTCAGCCTGGTGGACCTGGACGCTGCGGCGCCTGCGGGCGCACGTGCCGCCTCGCTGCTGGTGCTGGCCGGCATTGGTGGCCCGGACGCGCTGCGCCGCCTGCTCGGCGCGCTGCCGTCGTCGCTGAGCGTACCGGTGCTGGTGCACATGCGCCTGGATGGCGGCCGCTACGGCAACCTGGTCAAGCAGATGGCACGCGTGTCGCCGTTGCCGGTGCAGCTGGCCGAAGCCGGCCAGCGGGCCGTCCCCGGTGAGGTGCACGTGCTGGCCGATGACATCGGCGTAAGCGTGACCGCCGACGGCCTGCATTTCCTAAGCGATGCGCAGGGTATCTCGCTGGCCGCGCTGCCGGCGGAACATACTGCGCTGGTGCTGCTCAGCGGCGCCGACCTGGCCCATGTCGGGCCGGCACTGGACCTTGCCGCAGCCGGTGCCTGGGTGGCCGGCCAGGTGGGCGAGGGCTGCTACGACCCCGCCGCGGCGACGGCCGTGGTGGCTGCCGGCATGGTGGCCGGCGAACCGCAGGACCTGGCGCAGGCGATTGCCGCGCGCTGGGGCGAGCAGGACGACAACGGAGACGCACCATGAGCTATGCCAGCAATGACGAAATCCGCGGCGTCCTGATCCAGGCCGGCAACGAGCGCGTGCTGCTGCCCAATGCCACTGTGGCCGAAATGATGTCGCGGGTGCCGGTACAGCCGGTCTCCGATGCACCGCGCTGGCTGGTCGGCGAGATCGGCTGGCACGGCTGGCAGGTGCCGCTGGTGTCGTTCGCGCGGCTTTCCGGGCTGGGCGAGGAAGCGGTGGGCGGCCACAACAAAGTGGTGGTGCTGAAGGCACTGAGCGGCAACGCTCAGCGCCCGTACTACGCGCTGCTGACGCAGAATTTCCCGCAGTTGATCTCGGTGCCGCGCGATGGCCTGCTGGCCGATGCTTCCGAGGAAACCCTGCCGCAGATCGTGCACATGCGCGTGCTGCTGGGTGAGCAGAGCGCGCTGCTGCCGAACCTGGACGCGCTGGAAGCCGCGCTGGATTCGCTGGCGGCCTGATCCACCAGACCGGTAGTGCCGGCCGCTGGCCGGCACCGAGCCAAGCATGGCTCGGCTCCACAAGGAAACTGCAATCTGGCGCCGGCCCTGTAGAGCCGAGCCCACGCTCGGCTGCTGCCTTGGACGCGCTGGTCGCGGTAGTGGGGGGGGGGGGGGGGGGGGGGGGGCGCCCCCCCCCCCCCCCCCCCCCCCCCCCCCCCCCCCCCCCCAAAAAAAAAAAAACACAAAAAAAAAAAAAAACACACAAAACCACCCTCCCACCCCGCACCGCCCCCCCCCTCGCGTGGGAGTGGGGCGGCGGGCGGTCGCCGTGCAATTTTATTTTTATAAAAAAAATAAAAACACACAACAACACAAA